>CAJBPC010000591.1 GCA_903957405.1 uncultured bacterium
AACGAAGACGACAGCACCATCTCCGAAACAAGACTGACCAAAGACGGCGTCGAACACCACACGTATGGCGACTCCTATAACGAGACCAACATCGAACGAGAAAAGAACCGGAAAAAACGTAAACCCGCCTTCCTCTACTGGTCGCCCGATAGCCGCCATTTTGCCATGGTGCGTTCCGATATGCGAAAGGTGAAAGACCTCTGGGTCATCCATAACACCGCAGATCCGCGACCGGCGCTGGAGACATACAAATACCACATGCCCGGCGAAAAAGAAGCCCCCGTAAAAGAGATCCTCCTCTTCGATTTCGCAGGCAAGTCTTCGAAAAAAATCAATACAGACCTCTTCAAAGACCAGGAAATATCCATCTGGTCAGCCCCTCCAAAACAAAGCCAGCGCGACGACGACTTCCGTCCGCTCATATGGCATGGGACCAACGAAAGATTCTATTTTTCCCGCACAAGCCGCGACCTGAAACGCATCGATGTCTGCGCACTCGACGTGCCCTCCGCCACACCTAAAGTCATCGTGGAAGAACGCATGAACACCTATCTGGAAGTACGCCGCCCGGGACTGGTGAACGGCGGAAAAGAAATCGTTCACTGGAGCGAGCGCGATGGATGGGGACATTTCTATCTCTATGACGAGAACGGAAAGGAAAAAGGACAGATCACCAGCGGCCCATGGCATGCGGAAGACATAGAAAGCATCGATGACAAGACCCGTACCCTCTACTTCACGGGCAATGGCAGGGAGACCGGAGAGGATCCCTACTACCTGCACCTATATCGCACCGGCCTCGATGGATCTAACTTTCGACTCCTGAACCCCGGCGATGCGGACCACGGCGTGTCCATCGACGACCTCAACCGCTTCTTCGTCAACAACCACTCCCGGGTGAACAGCGTACCGACATCCGCCTTGTATGACGTCAACGGACGAAAGATCATGGACCTCGAGAAGACGGATCTGGAAAGAATGATGCAGGCAGGATACAAATTCCCCGAAACATTCAAGGCAAAGGCCGATGATGGCATCACAGACCTGTACGGAGTCATCTACAAACCATTCGACTTCGACTCATCCAAAAAATATCCCGTCATCGCTTATGTCTATCCCGGACCGCAGACGGAAGCCGTGAACAAAGCCTTCGCCCGGGGCATGGACCGCATCGACAGACTCGCACAGCTGGGATTCATCGTCGTCACGATGGGCAACAGAGGCGGACACCCATCCCGCTCGAAATGGTACCACAATTATGGCTATGGCAACCTTCGGGATTACGGTCTTGCCGACAAGAAAGCCGTACTCGAACAACTGGCAGAAAGGCATGATTACATAGACATCGACCGCGTGGGCATTCACGGCCATTCCGGTGGCGGGTTCATGTCCACAGCGGCAATGCTGACATATCCCGATTTCTTCAAAGTGGCCGTGTCCTCCGCAGGAAACCACGAGAACAACATCTACAACCGCTGGTGGAGCGAAAAACACCACGGTGTGAAAGAACAGGTGAGCGATAAAGGTGACACCAGCTTCCTCTATGCCATCGAGCGCAATTCCGAACTGGCGAAGAACCTCAAAGGCAGGCTCCTGCTTGTAACTGGCGATGTCGACAACAACGTGCATCCCGCCAACACGATCCGAATGGCAAACGCCCTGATCAAAGCGAACAAACGCTTCGACTTCATGCTGCTCCCGGGTCAACGACACGCATTCGGTGAGATGACGGAATACTTCTTCTGGCTGATGGCCGACTATTACAGCCAATGGCTCCTCGGGGATTTCTCACAACCCGTCGACATGATGGAGATGAACAGGGAGATCGAGATGACTGGCGACAAGAAAAAAAGATGACGCATCGCGCAGATGCAGGCATTGGTCCAAAAAGAAAGCCGCTCATTCCTGAGCGGCTTTCTTTTTTAGTATCGATGATGAACATCACTGACCGCTTTGCTGCGCCTTTTGCATCGCATTTCCACCACCTCCCGCACCACGGCTGAACTGCTGTCCCGCCTTGAAGAGCTGGAATCGGCTGGGCATTTCCTTCACCGGCCACATGCCGTTCGCCTCGTTGATATCGGCCGTCTCACGCTGCGGATCCAAACGAATGCCGGCGACTTCCTTGTCCTTCATGAACACTTTGCTGAACTGCTTTTCGTTCGAGCGCCATGCAGTGACGGGTATCCTGTCGACATGCTTGCTGCCATCCTTGAACGTCCACTCTATGATCACCGGCATGATCATTCCCCCTTTATTGGAAAATGTAAGCTCATACAGGTGCTTGTCGACCCACTTGGCTGCGTTCTCCGCATCCTTCTGCCCATCCGTCATCTTCTGCTGTGCATCCGCAAACATCTTCGCGTCCGCTCCGGGGTTCTTCCAATAGAAGTCACGCAGCGACGTGTCCACATCGACGGCATACTGCATCGTCTTGTCTTTGCCGTTGTGCTCCTTGTGGATGGCCTCGAATTCTTTCGGCACGAAGGCTGATGCATTCTTTTTGTCATCCATGCGGAACCACTTCACGCTGTCTATCGAGATGTCCACCGGATCGGTACCGAAGTACCAGCCACGCCAGAACCAGTCGAGGTCGAAGGCGCTTGCATCCTCCATCGTACGGAAGAGATCCGCAGGAGTCGGATGCTTGAAAGCCCATCGGCGGGCATATTCGCGGAAAGAATAGTCGAAGAGCTCGCGTCCCATGATCGTCTCACGGAGGATATTCAACCCCGTGGCGGCCTTGGCATATGCATTTGAGCCCACATTGGCCACGGCATCACCCTTGGTCATGACCGGCTCGAGCTGCTCTTTGGGAAGCTTCATGTAGTCGGTGATCAAATGCGCCGGTCCGCGGCGGGATGGATAGTTGCTGTCGAACTCTTGCTCCGTGAGGAACTGCACGAAGGTATTCAGCCCCTCGTCCATCCACCACCACTGACGCTCGTCGCTGTTGATGATCATCGGGAAGAAATTATGCCCGACCTCGTGGATGATGACGCCGATGGCGCCATATTTCACCGACTCGCTGTAAGTGCCGTCTTTCTCCGCACGACCGTAGTTCATCGAAAGCATCGGGTATTCCATACCGTTAGCAGCCTCTACCGATTGCGCCACCGGGTATGGATACGGAATGGTGTACTTGCTGTAGACCTTCAACGTATGGGCCGTCGCTTTTGTGGAATACTTGCGGTACAATGGATATGCTTCCTTCCCATAGAAACTCATGCACATGACCTTCCTGCCGTCGATATATACCGGCATGGCATCCCACACCAGGCGTCGGGAACTGTTGAACGCGAAATCACGCACATTCTCCGCCTCGAAGAGCCAGGTCTTCTTCGTCTTGCTCTTGGTCTTGGAAGCCTCGATGGCCTCCGCCAGTGTGACAACCTCCACAGGCTCCTTCGCGGTCTGCGCATCCGCCCAACGCTTCTGCTGTGCTGCGGTCAGCACGGTCTTGGCATTGCGGAGCTCACCGGTGGATGCGATGATGTGATCGGAAGGAACGGTTATGCTTACCCGGTAGTTCCCGAAGGTGAGTGAGAATTCGGAACCGCCCGTGAACTGCTGATGCTGCCAACCCGTGAAGTCGCTGTACACCGCCAACCGCGGAAACCACTGCGTGATGGAGTACAGATTGTTCCCGTCCTCCGCGAAAAATTCATAGCCGCCACGTCCGCGTATATCCGACTTGTTGTTGATCTTGTAATTCCAGTCGATGTTGAAGACGAACTTCTGCCCTGGCTTCAACGCAACGGGAAGGTCGATCCGCATCATCGTCTGGTTGATGGTATACGCCAAGGCCTTTCCCGACGCATCGGTGACCTTGGTGAGGTTCAGACCATAGCCTTCGTAGGTCTTGTCGACATCCATCTCCGAAAGCTGCCGGTCACTCATCCGTGTCGACATCTTCCCCGTATTGTCTCGGTTGTTATCGCTCTTCGCATGATGGAAATTCTCATCCAGCTGAAGCCAGATATAACTCAGCAGATCCGGGGAATTGTTGTAATACGTCACCGTTTCAGAACCGGTGAGGATGTTTCTTTCCTCGTCGATCTCCGCTCTGATGTCGTAGTCGGCACGCTGCTGCCAGTATTTCGGGCCGGGGGCGCCACTGGCGGTGCGGTATTCGTTGGGTGTGGCCAACAGGTAATCGAGCTGCTCAAAACGATTGCCATGGTTCGAACCGGGATTGTGCTCGGGCT
Source organism: uncultured bacterium (assembly GCA_903957405.1). Taxonomy (GTDB): domain Bacteria; phylum Bacteroidota; class Bacteroidia; order Chitinophagales; family Chitinophagaceae; genus Pollutibacter. The sequence continues at coordinate 4,209 of CAJBPC010000591.1, forward strand.
GGGCGATAGCGGCCGTGAAAGGCATCGCGATCGATAAAATCAACGGTATGAGTTGCTTCATCATGGAAGGGGGTTTGTTTTTTTATCAGAAAGGCACCCTTTCCCAAACCATTCCAAGGGCCAGGGCCAACACGATCACCGACACGGCCTTTACCCACCTTGCCCGCGTGACGCCCGGAATGCTTGTGAAAAGATAACCCATTAACAGAATAAACAATACTACGAAAATCTGCCCGATTTCAAGCCCAAGATTGAAACTGAGCAGGCCGGCAGCCAGGCTCTGCCCCTTTGCCAGACTGAACCGAATGGCATTCGCATACCCCATCCCGTGTATCAGTCCGAAAAAAAAGGCTAGGAAATAGTTGACGCGCAGGCTGTTGCGCGTGAAGTCACGCTGCAAAAGATTCACTGCCGCCGTAATGACAATGGTACAGGGTATGAGGAACTCCACCCAGGCATCCCTAAAACGAAGGATGTCCAACACACTGAGCACCAAAGTGAAAGCATGACCGATCGTGAAAGCCGTCACCAAGATCAGGATCTTCCTCCACTCCGAACTGACATACACCACGGCCAATGCCGCAATGAACAATACATGATCCAGGGCATCGCGACTGATGATGTGGTGCCAGCCTTCCGACAAGAAAAACACAAAATCGTTCATATGTGTAAATGTATTTGAAATTAAGTCTGACATTCGTTCCAGAAAAACATAATGCAATGCTGGTGATCTTCCTGTATAAATGGTCTTTTTGGCTGATGAGCCTGACGCACCCTTACTATGTCAGTGTCTCGGAAGTGGAATACAGTTCAAAGACCCGGGAGATGGGCCTCTCCTTCAAATTCTTCACGGACGACCTGGAAGAGGCTATCAAGGCGGAGTCAACAGATAAAGTAAACCTGCTATCGGGCGACAAAGCGATCAACCAGAAACTCATTGAAGCCTATGTGATCCGGCATTTCTCCATCCAAACCGACAAAGTTCCCGTAAAAATCCGTTTCCTGGGGCTTGAACACGACAAAGAAGCGACCTGGTGTTATTTTGAGGCCGATAACATAAAAGCCTTCGGAAATGTAGCCATCAGGGCCGATTTCCTTTATGCCGCGAAAAAGGAACAAGTCAACCTTTTCCACATAACGGTGAATGGTAACCGAAAAAGCCGAAGACTCGTTCACCCCGATCAAAGTCTTGAGGAATCCTTCTGACAACTTCGCGGCCCCGGATGGTTCGCATGGCTTGCACCTGCAAGATCCCTCTTGCCGCAGATCGATGGCAGTCCGGCCAAAACCACTGGCGTGAACCAAGCGCCGCCGGGATACGATCACACCACGATCTCCACCACCTTCGTCGAATCCATATGGGCATTCCGCATCGCGATGCTCCTGATCGCATTGTCAGCGAACACGGAGAATGCGGATTTCGTGATGGCATCATCACCGACCATGATCGGCACGCCCGCATCTCCGCCCTCACGGATGCCCTGCACCAACGGGATCTCGCCGAGGAAGGGAATGTCGTACTGGTCCGCAAGCCTGCGACCACCCTCCTTGCCAAAAATATAATACTTATTGTCTGGCAACTCCGCAGGGGTGAACCATGCCATGTTTTCCACGAGGCCGATGATGGGTACTTTGATCTGCGCCTGCCCGAACATCGCGATGGCCTTCCGCGCATCAGCCAACGCCACATCCTGCGGGGTGGTGACAATGATCGCACCCGTGACAGGAACCGTCTGCACCAGCGTCAGGTGTATGTCTCCCGTACCGGGCGGCATGTCGATCACCAGATAGTCCAACTCACCCCAGAAAACATCTGACACGAACTGACGGATGGCGGAACTCACCATCGGCCCACGCCAGACGACCGCACTCTTTTCATCCACCAGCAACCCCATGCTGATCAGCTTGATGCCGAACTTCTCGATGGGGACGATCTTATCCTTTCCATCGACCTGCATCATCAGCGGACGCTCGCCCCGAACGCCGAACATGATGGGAACGCTGGGTCCGTATATGTCCGCATCCATAAGCCCAACCTTGGCCCCGCCCTGCGCCAGCGCCAGCGCCAGATTGGCGGAAACCGTCGATTTCCCGACACCGCCCTTGCCGCTCACGACGGCGATGATGTTCTTTACATTCGGTAGCAACGTCTGGCCATCAACCCGATTGCTGCTGGTATTTGCCGTGAAACCCACCGAAACCGTAACATCGGCACCAGACTTCTCCCGGATCGCCGCTTCGCAGTCACGACGCATGATCTCCTTGAGCGGACAAGCCGGTGTGGTGAGTACGATCGTGAACGACACATGACGCCCGTCGATACGGATATCCTTGATCATATTCAATGTCACGAGATCCTTGCCAAGATCCGGCTCCCGCACTTTCCCCAATGCATCTAAAATATCCTGATGTGTCATGTTCAATATTTGTTAAAATAAATTATCCAAGCACAAATTTAACCATTCAAAGGCTTACTTTGTTTATCCTTCGGAAGGAGTACATTTGCCCACTGAAGAGCCTGCATGAAAAGACTGTACAGATATGTTTTCCTCTCACTGTTCCTGTTGCCATTTGCGGCAAAGGCTCAGTTCGAGACGTTCCAGGATTCCGTGGTGCAACTCTACGGGGTCGTGATGACGGCCGATAGCCTGCGCGGTCTGCCCGCCGTAAGCGTGATCGTGAAAGGCAGCGGCCGCGGAACCCTTACAAACTACCAGGGGGTCTTCTCCATCGTTGTACTGAAAGGCGACGAGATTGAATTCACATCCGTGGGCTTCAAACCCAAAACAACAAAAATCCCGCGTGAACTTTCCGGCAACCAATTCAGCATCATCCAGCTGCTGGTCACGGATACGGTCTACCTCCCCGCCAGCATCATCAAACCGCGTCCATCAAGGGAACAATTCGAACGGGATTTCGTGAACACCGCCGTTCCGGATGACAATATTGAAATAGCACGGCAGAACACCGACATGGCCAAGCGAAGGATCCTCGCCCAATCACTCCCCCGCGACGGAGGTGAAGCCGTTAATTTCAACCTCGCACAGGGCGCACGCAAATACTATTCCGCCGGCCAGATGCCGCCCATGAATATCCTCAACCCCTTCGCCTGGAACGAATTCGTCAAGGCCTGGAAAAGAGGGGATTTCAAAAAGAAATAACCGCCCGGGCCCCATCCCTTTCCCCCAACGGCAGCATCCCTACCCAGATCCTGCCCGCGAAACCCCATAACCGGCATGGATGACCACCAATGGTTCCATCCGCATCATACCTGCACGCCCCTACAATCCTGACCCGCTGAAAGTCAAGCAGGATGCACACACGAAAAAAATGGCGCATTTGTGATCCGCCAAGGGAAAAACTAAAAGGACACGACAAGACCCGATGTAGAAACTTTGATTGAATGGATTTCCCTACTTTTGAAAATGCAAAACCTATCCGTCATAGGTGCCGGCACCATGGGTATTGGCATCGCACACGTATTCGCCCAATATGGATTCAAAGTCACGCTGATCGATGTTTCCTACGCACAACTAGACAAGGCCATGGCC
>CAJBPC010000592.1 GCA_903957405.1 uncultured bacterium
CTCCTTGCGAAGATCCCTCGGATCGACCTGAGCCAGGACAAAGTTGAAGCAGCCCGAGATGGCTGCGAACAGAAAAAGGGCTAGGCCTTTCTTTTGTCTGGTCATGTTGTGTTTACTTTTGGTTTGATAAATCAGAATAAAAATTTCACGGTTTGATCAGTGGATGAAAACTCGATTCATGATCATACACATCGCTATTTCAGATGGGCATTGAAAAAAGCAGCTGTCTTTCGGATGGCATAGTCCGCCTCCGGCAGAGGGAACTGCTGGAACACATGTACCATCCCTTCGTACATATCGATGACGGGCTTGTTGCCGGCTTCATCGAGGCGCTGGTACAGTCTGATGCTGCTACTGAGAAAGACAGTTTTCGTCCCCTCCTGGATCATCGTCGGAGAGAACCCTTTCTTGAAGTCTGCATACAAAGGAGACACCCGCGGATCCCGCAGATCCAGTCCCTGTGCGTAAGCATCAGCAGAACGGTCGAGCAATCCTTCATAGAGCAGTATCGGATCCTGATCTTCCAGTGTATGTTGTGTGTCGCCGTCTTTGGTGAGGTCGACCCATGGTGACCAAAGTACGCATGCGCCGGGCGTTCCCATGCCCTCGTCGCGCAAGTTGAGTACGATCGATGTCGCCAGACCGCCTCCTGCAGAAGCCCCGCAAATGCCTATATGCTTCATACGGTAGCCCCTGGCGAGTAATGCCCGGAATACATCCACCCCCTGCTGCTGTATCTGCTTCCAGCAAACGAATGGCGCCTTCGCATAATCCACCGAGATGATGCGCAGGTTGCCGGCTCTGGCGACAGGGGCGGAATGGGCAATAGTGGATCTTGCACTGTGCAGCGTGAAAGCTCCGCCATGAAAGAACACCACAATCCTTTGATTGTCTTTCCAGCCGTGCGGACGGATATCAATAACTGAAACCCCACCGATCAGGGTATCCGACACCGTTACCCCGTTGACATCCACGACCTTTTGGAAATCATCCGCACTGCGGGCTTCCATGCCGTTGCGGACCAAACGCCATGCGGCAGTGTCATCCGCGGCAGGGTATATCCGCTTGTATGCCTTCGCTTCCTTACCCGTCAGCAGTAGATCCCGTGCAGCTGCCGATATGGTATTGGGCACATATATTTCACGGTCGGCGATACTGTCGGCATGAACGGCGCCGTCCAACATACCGCTGCTGACGCCTTCCATATCTCCGTATGCCTGATTGCAAGAGCATAGCATCATCCCTGCAACTAAAACAAGGCCGCATCGCTGTCGCAAAGTATTGGTTGGGTGTTTCATATGCTATGGTCGGGAATCATTCATAATTCAAACTGCGCCCGGAACTGCCAGATATTCGTACGGCCCACTTCACCGCCCTTATCGAGCCTGCCACGTCCGTAGTTCAACTCATACCGGAAATGTGCATTCGGGTACCAGCTGAGGGCCATCGTGAAGCGGCTGAATGTGCCACCATTCAGGCCCTGGCTGTTTGCATCGGATCGGGTAAAGCGCGACCCCAGCTCAATGGCACCCGGACCCGTACCATGGCGGAACTTGAAATTTTTATTCGGTACCAGTTTGCCAGGATTACCCGTGTTTTTGTTATACCGCCTGTTCTCCCCGGTGGCAAACCAGCTGCCGCCCAGATTCAGATATCCCACATTGGGATCTCCCATGCCACTGCTGCGCACCGATGCATTCATGTATTCCGCGATCAAGGCGACAGGCCCTTTCACCCCGATCCACTCAAGCATGATCGTATTGGCGCCGGTGGCTTCGAAAGACCCCGTATTGATGAATGATGGTGCCGTGTTGGCCTCCGGCTTGGCCTTGTAACTCAACTTCCCGTCAGTGGCACCGGTATGCCGAAAACCTAAACCGACATGCATCAGAGCACGGTCGGATTCATAAAAAGGAAGCCCCGTCACCCTTGCCACGAACTGTGATCCGTTATCTGAAAAGGTCTTACCCGTCTCCCACCAGTTGTTGAAGAATCCGATGGTATACGTCATCTTCTGCCCCAACACGCTGTTCGAATAACGGATACCGATGTTTCGCTGGCGGATAAGCATCGGTGCACCGGACCCCCGTTCCATGAACTGCAGCTGCGTACCCGGCATGATGTATTCCAATCCAACCCCTTCCTTCTGTTTGCCCAGCGTGATCCAACCGGCTTTCTTGCTGATGGGGATGTCCAGATTCCAGTCTATGAAGTCAAAGCTCTTTTTGTCTGGCGGCGCATCAAGGCCGTTGAAATTCGCACTGAACATATACCTCCATGGATTCGCCTTTGAGACGAAGATGTTCCCAGACAGTACGATCCGTTCTCCCCTGAACTCCGTACCCGGATCAACCTTCCCGACCTGGGCGATGTTCTCATCGTCCTGACCTAAAATGTTATGATCCAGCAGCACCGCCAAGCCAAGGTTCATGGTGAAAAACCGGGTCTTCCACTGGTTCCATTTTTTGCTCATGATCGTCGGTGCAGTAGCGGTGACTTCCTGATCCCTGATGGTCGTCGTATCGTTCAATGTATTCAGTAAACTGTCAATCTGAGAAAATGATACATGAGCGAAGAATAGGAAGATCCAAGTGAATCCAAGTGACTTTAAAAACATTTAATATGTATTAATTTGTATGTGCAATCTCACAAATATCTTGATGATGAACATTACATAAGCATGTCAAAGGATTCAATGATCCACTGCCTAATATTTAATTTATGTAAGAATGGTATTGAATGAATATCGACATGAAAATGTCAGACACAAGAATTGATCGAAACAATAAACTTTAATAAAACAAAAGAGGGAGGATGGATGGATTCTATGATGCATAGTTATGCTCATAGAACATACTTTAGCTCGAGAACAGCTTCAAAGATGTTCAGAATTTGGAATTGCAAACAGGAATCCTAGCTTTCGCTTTCATCCTTGCGACCGAAAAGTTCGGAAGGGGTTTTATGGGTGCGTTTTTTGACGGCGGCAATGAAAGCGACCCTTGAGTTGAATCCGGCTTTTTTCCCCAGCGCTTCCAGGGTGTACATTTTCAGATCAGTATCCGTCTGCGTCAGATCGATGAGATGATCCACCCTGAACTCATTCACGAGTTCATTGAAATTCTTTCCGTATTCCTGATTGATGAAAGCGGAAAGCTGATGGTAGGAGATGTTCAATTCATTGGAAAGATCTCCTATCTTATACCCCTGTTTCAGAAAAGGCTTGTTCCGCATAAAATGATCCTCCAGCGCGACCTTGTATTCCTTGCCCTGAGAAATCGTCAGTGTGGATTTTCGCGGTATGGGCGGCTCCTCATAAGCCTGAACAGCCGCATCCGCCGGAAGCTTCGGAACGGGATCCGGCCCCTGCATCCATCCTGTCAACCCATACAGTATCGATGGTCGAATGAGCAATGAGACGCATATGAAAAGAATCGTGAAGGAAACCGTCAATGCCACGCCCTGTATGAGATTCACGGCACTGATCTCCCATGCGGTGAACTGAAAAAACACAAGGATGTAAAACATACCCATGATTCCCGTGACAAGCGAAAGCCACTTGAAGATGTGTTTATTCTGCGCAGTGGACGCTCCCTCATTGA
>CAJBPC010000593.1 GCA_903957405.1 uncultured bacterium
GGGATTGGCCTTTGCGATCTCAAAACCTTTCAAAAGAAAATCAGACCGGATGAAGTTATCATCATCAATGAACACAAGCAATTCACCTGAAGACTCTTTGATACCCCGCAGCCTTGCCGGTGTCAACCCCTGCTTTTCTTCCACGACGACCCTGAAGCCATCTGCGAGGTAATCCTTGATATAATCTGTTTCAGCAAGCGCAGGAGAAGAATTGTTGTCGACAATGATCACCTCCTTCACCACCTGAAGCGCTGTTGCCTCTTTGATGGCATGCAGACATCGGCTGAATACCTCCCTTCGCGGATTGAAGGTGCAAATGATCACCGAGATGGATTCCATGTATCTTTTTTAGAAATATCTTCCTTGAACAGATCACTGTCGGCAGCCCTGCCCCATGAGAGGAGGCTTGTTTAATGCGATGGTTGATGAGTCTTCAGCGGTCATGTACATGCAGCAACTCCGCACGGGAAATTGAATGAACCAGGGTCAAAATCGGGTTCAGATCCGTGATTTTATTGCCGCTTTGAGACCACGCAACTTCTTTTTGAATGATTTTTCCGCGACACGATACCGCCTCATGGCCTCGTCTTGGTATCGCGTCAAGGTGTCGAATCTGGAGTAATAGACATCGCGGTAGAAACGTATGATATCATGCCGGGGAAGGTCGGCGTAATTGCTGAAGCCGAAACCTGCCCAGTGAATGATATACGGATAATCACCGTTTTTCCGGGAAATACTCGAAAGGCTTATGAAATCCGCATTGCCGTTTTCAGGCCAGACCATGATTCTTTTGCGTGCCATGCTGATCTCACCAAGTTGTTCCTTCAATTGAAGGGTGAAGTTCAGATGACCCTGCGCACCTTGCAGTATGATCTCCGGAAATTTTGGTTTTTGAGGCTCTTCCGACCAGTCAAGTATTGGATCGAAATCCGACCTTTTAAGAAGACCATGCGTACCAAACCACTGCCCTTCATTGAAAGTGTATCCGGGATAAACGAATCGCTCATCCACTTCACCCAGTCTTTCCACTTTGTAATAGATCTCATTGAGTCGCGCATATGGCTGCACCTCCTCATCTACTAGGAAATCCGCATCGGTTTTTTCCGCTATGTCAATCACAGGACCCGCCAATACCGTATCGGCATCCAGTACCAGAAAGGAACCTTCCCCTTCGATGAACAGCGGCTCCCATTTCCCGAATCCCCAGCCGAATCGTTTCCGGGACGTCGGAAAAACCCTGACATCCCAGGTCTTTTCAAGGGGTTTGGTATTGAATTCGCCCTGCCCGGTATCTTTTATCAAGAAGATGGGAATCTCAGGATACCAATATCGTATGCTTCCTATGCAAATCTTTGCAAAGTCAATGTCATATTTGTAGCAACTGATGTAAACGCCTTTTATGTTCATGGCATCGGGGAATCTGACATGTGCTTCAGAAAATCATTTACCGCAAAGGATGTCCAAAATGCGTTCAGAAGACTTCCCGTCACCGAAGGGATTGACGCGGGTGCCGTCATTGTCTTCAAGCAGTAGTTTTTCAAATGTCGCAATGATCAGATCCCTGTCGCTTCCGCACAGGAATCCGAAACCGGCGTCCACAACCTCCGGTCTTTCAGTCACGTCGCGCAGGATGATGATATGTTTGTCTAAACTGGCCGCTTCTTCCTGTATCCCTCCTGAATCACTCATTATGACAGCGGCATGCGCAATGATCTCCAGATTGCGGATGTATCCGATGGAATGGAGCAGTTCCAGATTTTCCGGCACCTCGGAAATGGAAGAGAATATGTCTTCCTGAACAGCTGGATTCGGGTGCAATGACCAAATGAACTTATAGTCGGGGTATCTGATGCAGAGTTCCTGAACGGCACCCGCGATCGTGCGTATCGGCAAGCCCCAATTTTCACGCCTGTGCGTGGTGATGTATACCAACTTTTCCCGTCTTGGACTGATGCCCCGCTCCCTGCAGATGGCTTGCACGGCATCCACGATCGTATTGCCGACCAGTGCGATCCTGTCTTCCGGAACATGCTCTCTCAGCAGATTTTGCTTCGCCAGTATCGTTGGGACAAAATGATGGTGTGATACGATGGAAGTCACCCTTCTGTTGAACTCTTCCGGAAACGGCCTGTCAAGGTTAAAAGACCTCAAACCCGCTTCTACATGTGCAAGTGGGACCTTGTTCAGAAATGCAGCGATCCCGGAGGCAAGTACCGTGAACGTATCCCCCTGTGTGACAAGTACATCAGGCCTGGTGTCTGAAATCACTTTTGAGATGTCGGATATGAGCCTGGCAAGCAGGTCGGCATTCTGCAGACGGTGTGAGAGTACATCCAAGCGGATATCCGGCTTGACCTGAAGCTCTTCCTCAAGATTGTCCAATACCGCTCCATGCTGGCCGGTATTGATCACCATGCCGGCCATGCCCTTCTCCCGGATGGCTCGCACAAGAGGAAAAAGCTTTATCAATTCCGGTCTTGTGCCGTAAATGAGACTTATCATATTCCTCCTGCTTTTGGATTCAATCCGAAGAGTGATTTGATCAGATGACTGAGTATCTTTTTATTCCCGATGCGCGTGA
>CAJBPC010000594.1 GCA_903957405.1 uncultured bacterium
ATCCTGTAGGTGAAGCGAATGCCATCCGCCTTCAATAGCCTTAGAGCGTTCAGCATCTGCGGGTATCCTTTCTTCCAGGTCAGCCTGCCGATGGTCAGGAATTGCACCGCAGGATTGCTGAGGGGCGTTGGCAGGGAAGACATTTTTTCAAGGATCGATGGATCGACGGCGGGCTCAATTTGCATCGCATCCACATCCACCGGCATGCCGTCTTCCAATGCTTTTCGGTACTGGTAGTCTGATAGGTAATGCAGTTTATCGATGCGTTTCCAAAGCAACGCATAACAACCGGGATATTTTATCGGATGAAGACTGATGTCATATCCCCTGATCGATACAGCCATTTTGGCACCCGTCACAAGGGCGAGATTCTCCAACAGGATACCATTGGAAGCGAAGCCGAAATGCAACCAGTCAAGCTTGTATCCGACGATATGTGCCGCATTGAGCAGTGACATCAGATTTTTTCGCAAACTGAAACCATCCGTTCTGTTCAGACGGTAGAGTCTGTATGCGCCGGGGGCACTGATGACCAACCGGATCACTGCAAGAATCGCGGGCAGGATCTTGCGCAGTGAACTTGTCTGGCTATCATACCCGATGCGCAAATGCCGAAAACTGCCTGCTGCATCTTTCCCGCCTCCGGCGAACAGGATCACCTTGAATCCCGCGTTTTCCAGCACCCTGATCTTATTCCTGAAAAAAGTCTCCGAATATGCCGGGACCATCGATAACACCAGTCCTATCCTTTGTTTCTTGTTGCTCATAAGCATGTCGGTCGGCTTTCTGAATCGCTCCCCGTTGATGTGTGAAAATGCTGAATAAAGCATTCAAACGCAATGATAAGTCCAATTATTTTTCTGTCGTATTATAAATAATCATATTCATATTACATGAAATTTGTGCAGATTTTTTTTGAATTTTGCATTTATAAATTGATAACACATGAAAAGGATCATTCTGTTGGCATCATTTGCCGTCCTCGGATCTCTTGTAACTGTTGGTCAGAACAAAATTGAGCCTACGCGGAAATATGAAGGCACGGTGGACTATCAGAAGACAAAGCAGCCGGCCACGATCTTCGAGTTCAGGTATCCCGCGAAGGACCTTGAAGCGGCGATCGAGAAATACATTGAGAAACGCGGAGGAAAGTCAAAGTCCGCGAAGGGGATGAACGTCGCCAAGCAGGTGAAGCTACAGGAAAATGACAACCGTTATTACGACCTGTACTACAAGGTGGAAGGTTCTGGAAAGGGCAGCAATGCCAATTCCATACTGTCTGTTGTGCTGGCAGAGCCCGGTGAGGACATCCTGCTGCGCGATCCGAACAACGCGGCTGTTGCCAGGGCCACGGCAGGCTCCATCGGTGCCGTGGGTTTCTTTGATGCTCTAGGCACCGAAGTGGGTGTATTTGACCTGGATAAGAAGATCATGGAGCAGGAAGGTGAAGTGAAGAAAGTCGAGAAGCGTTATGCCGAACTGGAGAAGAAAAGGCAAAAGCTCGAAAAAGATATGTCTGACAATTCTCAAGAGATGCAAAAGGCACAGGCTGAACTGGAAAAGGCCAAAGGGGTACTGATGCAGATCCTCGAACAAAAGAAAAACTGATTCCTCGGTTCATCCGGGGTCTTTAAACCGGGAATCCTTAACGAAAGCCGTATCTGTAAGCGTTCCCAGGAACTGCAGCAGATCGGCTTTTTCGTTGTTACTGATCGATAACCCATATCGAAGCCTGGGGTCAAGCGTCGGACCCGCTTGCACACCCGTTCGATAGTGATCGATCATGGCACTTGCCGAGAAAAACCGGCCGTCATGCCCGTACGGTGCCGTGAGCATCACATTCCTCAGGCTTGGCACTTTGAATTTTAAGGAATCCTCCCGCAGTCTTGTGATGCGCATCCTGCCGATATCTTTCAAGATCGGGTCAGGTGGGATTCCCGTATTCCGGTATGACAGATCGGTGAACAGCGGTTCTTTGTGGCAGCTTCCGCATTTTGTCAAGAAGATGGCGTATCCGCTTTCTTCCGCCTGGCTGAATTTTGCCAGTCCGCTTTTGACCTTGTCGTATTTTGAACCGGAAGAGACCAGCATGCCCATGAATTGTGCCAAAGCCTTCAGCAGTCGTGGTGCAGTGACTTCAGGATCCCCGAATGCCGATCTGAACATCTCACGGTAACGGCTATTCGAATTCAACTTGCTCACCAGATCTCCGATCGTTTCGCCCATTTCGTTCGGAGCTGTGATCGGCGCCAATGGCTGCACTTCCAGATGATTGATCCCTCCGTCCCAATGCAGTTCCCTGTGCCATGCCAGATTGAACAACCCAGGTGCATTGCGCGTCGTGAACTGGTTGTTTATCCCATGGCTGAATGGGTGTTCGAATGTTGCGAATGCTGCGAACTGCTGGTGGCATGACGCACAGGACGTCACACCATCCTTGGCAAGCCGACCGTCATAGAAGAGTTTTCTTCCCAATTCGAAACCCTCTTTCGTGAGCCGGTTGTTTTTGAAAATGTCTTCCGGCGGCGGAAAATTTGAAGGTACGACCAGTTTGAGGGTGCCTGGAGCAACGACCGGGCTTTCCTTTTTCAAGCAAGAACCCATCCATGCAGCCGTAAAGCCTATGAAGCATATGAGGGATATGGTGGTCTTTGCCGTCATCAGCGTCGGATGATGTTTTCCATATTGAACATCGTGGCGCAGTTGTCAGCGTATTTCACGGATACTGGCCCGGGTATCATCATATTCGACACGGACGAGATCGGAAGGTCGTGCGTCGACCTGAACCATTGATCAATATCGATGCTGACAGTCGCTTCCGTGTATCCTGATTTTTCAAGCACCCATTCCTGTTGACCCGGAATGGAAAGGCGCACGATCCGCTGTGTCGCTTCCCCGCTTCTGAAGCCTCCGATGTGGTACGTGAATGCCTTGTCATCGTTCCTGGAAAATGAAGAACTTCCCTCCAGTTTTGCATTGATATACCCCGTATTCCATGTCCAGAACATGCCATTCATGGGATCCAATGCTCCCGCCTGTGCCCCGCTCACATTCAGGATGCTGTCGATGCCCACTTGAAAGACCAGCCTGCTGAATGGTTTTTCATTCAGGCGCAGATCTGTCACCAATGAATTCTCTTTCGAGAGGTCGAGCAGGAAATATGCATCGTTCAGGGCTGCGACAATCCCGTTGTTTTCATTCTCGAGCCGGAAACCACCGACATAAATTTTAAAAGCACTGACGCGGAAATCCTCTCCAAATGTATTGATGTATTCTTCACCGATCTTGAGTGATTCTCCATTCGCCGTCACGTGAAACTTCACGCGCAAGAGGCGTGCATCGTTTTCGACACTGGTCTCTTTTGCACATCCTGAAAGCAACAGGAACGCAGACAATGACAAAAGACGGCATAGATTTTTTTTCATGATCGTATGGGTTTATTCATCATCTGACCGGTATTTTCTGCGTCCCTCTTTTGTGTATGCGCGATTTTTCTTTGAGGATATCCTCTGTTCCCTGGAAGCGGCCGTGGGCTTTGTGCTGATCCTGCTTTTTTTCTTTTGCAGGCTTTGATTGATGATCAGGTTCATCTTCTCCACCACCACTTTCTTGTTGCCGAGTTGAGTCCGCTGCGTTTGCGAACGAACATGGAACAAACCCTCCGCATTGATCCGTCTGAACAACTTTTCCCTGATCGTGGCCTTTTGTGCTGCATTCGCGATCAGTGAAGCATCCACATCCCATATCCCCTCCACCATGGTCTCCACCTTGTTCACGTTCTGTCCGCCCTTCCCCCCTGCTCTGGCGGTGCGGAATCGTATCTCCCCTCTAATGTCTATCTTCATGGATATAAAAATACGTTTTCATTCGATCATGTTCTATGAGGGTTGTCATCCAAAGGGTCATTTCCGCTTCCGTGATTTCTGACGGTGTACTTACAGGTTCCATCGGCAGGGGACTTATGATCTTGCTGGGCATAGAAGTGAACGATACCATCGAGGATCTTGAATGGCTGAGTGCGAAGATCATCAACCTCAGGATATTCAATGATGATCAAGGGGTGATGAACCTCTCGCTGAAGGATGTCGGAGGAGCGCTGCTCCTTGTTAGCCAGTTCACGCTGCACGCATCTACCCGGAAGGGCAACCGGCCATCTTACATACGTGCTGCCAGGCCTCAGGAGGCGATCCCATTGTATGACATGATGAAATCCCACCTGGAGAGGGCGTTGTGTATGACAATCCCTTCGGGTGTTTTTGGTGCGGATATGCAAGTGTCTTTGGTGAATGATGGTCCGGTGACGATCATCATCGACTCCC
>CAJBPC010000595.1 GCA_903957405.1 uncultured bacterium
AATTCGCCGGCATGTCCTTTTGCGCATGTATGGATCCTCTCCTCCTCTTGTGATACGATTGACATGCAAACATGCATCAACCGATCTCGATGCTGTGGCTGAAAGGCGTCTGTCCCGTGATAAACACCGACGGCGCATCCATCGACGGCAAAGCGCCTCGAAGGGAAACGTTCCGGTGATCGGCACGACCGGGACCGAAGCTTATGCGCTCTCCGCCCATCGCATATTCCGCCTTCGCCCCACTCATCAAATACGCATCAGGCTTTCCCGGATGCGCCTCCACCCCGGTGAAACAGCCACCCTTTCTGAAGATCAGCTCCAACGCCACCGGCACATGTTCGGTACCGGAGACATCGATGTCCACCCGTATGCCGGTCGGCGTCTCCGAAATGCGCACCACCGTCTTGTACCGTTGGATCTCGCTCATCTTCCGGTTGAGCCTGGGCATCTTGGCCCAATCGCCATCCCCGGGGATCCGATCCTTCGGATAGGGCTGATAGTACACGCCCTCTATTTCCTGTGTCAATACCCACTGCGACCCTTCCTGCTTGATCTCCGACGAAAGAAACTGGCCCTTCCCAAAAAATGAACCCGCCAGGCGCATCGCCTGCAGCATCACATTTTTCTTGTGGAAGGTGAGCCAACCGGCGTTATTCGAAAGTATCGTGCAATCCCATGCATTCCTTCTGATCCTGACAACCCCCGAATACGGAAATGCCCGAGCATAACTGACCGGTAGCGGCTTCGATGCGGGCAACGGACGCCAGGTGAGCGGGGTCGTCAGGAAGAATTCAAGATAGGATGCCAGCCTGTCGAATCCTTCGCCTTCAAGGATCCTGCACATCGACGCGAACTCCCCGTCATTGTCGAGGATCGCCATGTATCGCAAAGCGAAATAATACCCTTCCATCGTCCCGATGGTGCCCTTATCCTGACGGTTGGACGCTTCCGTCACCACCTCGCCGTTGGGATGCAAATAGTACCGCATCATCCGCAGATTCTTCCGGACGGCATCCAGCAGTTCCGGTTTCCCCAAACCATTGGCCACCTTGATCAACACCCTGTCTATCACCGCCGAATACCCGGCCGTGCTCTTCTCCGTATACTGACCGTCAGGATCGAGATCGATCTTTTCCGCCAGCCACTCCTCCGCCCTCGCCACATAGCGGCTGTCGGGCCACTGCAGATGCAGGGTCGTCAATGCCGAACACATCACCCATCGGTGGTTCGGCGTATGCAGCCCTCCGACGATCAGTGCCTCCCCGGCCCGCTTCAGGAACTGCTCAATGCGCCGCAATGTGCCTTCCGAACCAGGAATGGCCGCATCCCTGAAGACCGTATATGCCGGTGTCAACCGCTTCACCATGAAGGCCGTATCGGGCGTGGAATGGAAATTCGTGTCCAAGAGATCGATCGTGCCGTCACTGTGCTGAAGCGCCAGCAATCCACCGATCGCATCGTCAAGCTCCTGCAACAGTGGTAGCGAACGGTGAAGCGTCGATTCCAGCGTGCCGATCGCACAACAACCCCGCGTGAGGAATCCCACCGTGGAATGGGGATTGACGATCAGATTCGAATCGCGATATGCACCAAAATATCGGTTACCCTTTTCCGTTACCTTCATAGAACTGTGTGACATGACAGCGGCATCGTTCTGACGAATGAGCTGCAGCAGCCACTCCGGCTTAGTGGCAGATGCCTCCAGACCAAAATGACTCGATGATGCCATACCCGCGAAAGGAAGCGAGGCCAGGGTGCCGGTACCGAAATGGATGAATGTCCTTCTTTTCATGCTGTGTGATTGATGTGATGGTTGCCTGATATCCTAAGCCCTCTTATTCAAGACCGATTATGATGAAAGCACTTTTGCCAAAGCCTGTGCCTTCCCTGATTTCCTGATCTCAATGCCCGTGTTCAAAATTCGCCGGCATGTCCTTTTGCGCATGTATGGATCCTCAACTCCTCTTATGATACGATTGACATGCAAACATGCATCAACCGATCTCGATGCTGTGGCGGAAAGGCGTCTGTCCCGTGATAAACACCGACGGCGCATCCATCGACGGCAAGGCGCCTCGAAGGGAAACGTTCCGGTGATCGGCACGACCGGGGCCAAAG
>CAJBPC010000596.1 GCA_903957405.1 uncultured bacterium
CCGGTTTGCGTGTGGAGGAGTCTCCTGAATGGATGAAACAGCGGTTGAAAGCGATCGGACAGCGGCCGATCAATAATATAGTCGACATCACAAACTACATCCTCCACGAAACAGGCCAGCCGCTGCATGCATTCGATGCGGATCGGATCACGGGAAAATCCGTCATCGTCCGGAACCTGCCTTCCGGCACACCGTTCATGAGCCTCGACAGCAAGGAACGCCTGCTGGATGCCGAAGACCTTATGATCTGTGATGGTGATGGCCGACCGATGTGCATAGGCGGCGTCTTCGGCGGATTGCTGAGCGGCGTCACGAAAGACACCACAGCCATCTTCCTGGAAAGTGCCTGCTTCGCTCCGACCGGCATCCGGAAATCATCCTTCCGCCATGGTCTGCGAACGGATGCGGCCACGCACTTCGAAAAAGGAGTAGACATCAGCCGCACGGTGGATGTCCTCAATAGAGCAGCGGACCTTATATGCGCCATCGCCAAAGGAAGGGTCGCGTCCAGGGTTGTGGACATATACCCACAGCCTGCAATACCCGCGAGCATAGACTTCACCTTTGATTACATCCGGAAACTGAGTGGCAAGGCATATTCTCCTCAAACAGTGAAGGCAATACTGCAAGCCCTTGGATTCACCATCCTCGAAGAAAGCAGCATGGGAATGTCGGTCAGCGTGCCGCAACACAAAACGGATATCACCCTGCCGGCAGACATTGCAGAGGAGATCATGCGCATTGATGGCTTCGACAATATCGCCATCCCGACACGCATAAGCTTCACCCCTTCCGCAGAAGTCGGACATGTGGCGGAGACGCTCCGGGAAAAAATCTCCGGGATGCTTGTCGGCCTCGGCTTTCAGGAGATGCTAAACAATTCCATCACCTACAGCGGTCATTATTCCGAACAAGAACTGACCGGCGCCGTAAGGATGATGAACAGTCTGAGTGCAGCGCTCGACATACTTCGGCCCTCCATGCTGGAAACCGGACTTCAGACGGTGGCGCATAACCTGAACCATAGGAATCTCGATCTGCGGCTCTTCGAATTCGGCAAGACATACGCCAGACTTGACACAGGAAGCTACGAGGAGCAGGACCATCTCGCATTGTTCATGACAGGCATGCGGCAAGAAGCATCCTGGAAAAAAGACCAGACGAGTACTGACCTGTTTCATCTCAAAGGCATAGTCAATGGCATTTTCCATCAACTCGGCCTGTCGGAACCCGTTTACGCCGAAACACCACATGAGCGGCTGGATATTCACCTGAACGGGATCATAAGCGAACAGCTGGTTGCGGAGATCGGAAGGCCCGGGAAGAAAAGCCTCGACCGATTCGATATCCGCCAGGAAGTATGGTATGCCGACATCCGCTGGAGCAACTGCCTCCGGCTCACGAATGATGTCAGACTGGCATACCATGAACTCCCCCGCTTTCCGACGGTGAGCAGAGACCTGGCATTTGTCGTACACAAAACCCTCAACTTTGCGCAGGTACAGCAGGCCACCGCATCGCTGAAACTCGTCAGGCTGCGCGGGTATCGCCTGTTCGATGTATTCGAGAGTGAGAAACTGGGTCCGGAACAAAAGTCTATGGCCATGAGCTTCAGCTTCCTTGATGACGAAAAAACCCTGACCGATGAGGAAGTCGATGGCATGATGAAAAGAATCATACTTACATTTGAAAAAGAACTTGGAGCACAAGTCAGACGCTGATGCACATGATACCAACGGTAGAGCATATCGCCAGATTGGCCTCTAAGGTCGCCAGGCTTGTCAAGGATTTCAAGTCGCTGGAGAAAGAGAATGATAAACTCAAACAGGAACTGCAGCAGAAATCGGCTGAAGGGGATTTGCTGCGTGATCGTTGTCGGGTCATGGAACAACAACTCAATCTACTCTTGGCCACGAGCGGACAAAGCAATGACTCATCCAGACGAGACCTGGAGAAACAACTGAACCATTACATAAAGGAAATTGACAGATGCATCTCACTCTTGGGAGAATGATCGTCAGACGCGTTTCACCATCCGTTGACGATGTTCCTCATGTCCGTTCGAGTATTCGAGGGTGTAAATCCCATATGGAAGATCATTCAGCCCCTCCCATTGATAGTGACTCGAACCATTCGGCACATCCGCTTCCAGGGAACTGCATACGATGCCTA
>CAJBPC010000597.1 GCA_903957405.1 uncultured bacterium
GACCTTTCCGAGGTGGGGATGGTGACGGATCTGCAAGTCAGGAACTTCACAGACTACAGCAAGCCCGCCAGTCAGTCTGCTTATCTGATCATCTCCAACAAAAGGCTTTTTTCCGGCGCCAATGGCAACCCTGTGGAAGCATACCGTGCGTACCGTGCAAGTGCCGCTGGCGGCGGGCATGACGCCCGGATCTATGACATCGAAGAGCTCGTGGATCAGTTCGCCTTCGGCATCAAGATGCATCCGCTTTCCGTCGTCAACTTTCTCCGGTTTGCACGGCAGGTTTTCAACCGGAAGCCATCCTTCGTCTTCCTCATCGGTAGGGGATTGACCTACGACCAGCAACGGATCTACGAGTCCCGGTCGACGACCCCTGCCATCGCACTCATCCCCACCTTCGGCAATCCCGGTTCCGACAACCTCCTCTCAGCCGATGGATACGAGGCCTTGATACAGACGCCCATCGGCAGGCTCGCCGTCGTGCATCCTTCAGAGATAGAAGACTACCTAGTGAAGGTCAAGGAGCATGAACTGGTACTTAAGAGCGGGGGACAGACCATTCGCGAACGTGCGTGGATGAAGAATGTCGTTCACGCCGTGGGCGGCAGTGACCCCTATCTGCAAGGACTGCTGTTCGGTTACATGAACGCTGCGAAGTCGATCGTCGCAGACACGCTGTTCGGCGCAAACGTGAAGAGCTTCAGCAACAACCCCGCATATGCCACGCAGCAGCTCACAACGGCACAGCTGCAGGGCCTCTTCTCCGAAGGCATCAACATGCTCACGTACTTCGGTCATTCTTCCGCCTCTGCGCTCGAATTCAACATCAGTGACCCTTATGCCTACGACAACCAGGGCAAGTATCCGATGTTCGTGGTCAACGGATGCAATGCCGGGAACTTCTTCCTGTATGACACCACCCGGTTCACATCCAGTAATCTGACACTCTCGGAGAAGTATGTGATGGCCCGTCAGCGCGGGAGCATCGGATTCATCGCAAGCACCCACTACGGGATCGTGAATTACCTGAACATTTACGTCAATTCCCTATACTCGATGATATCGGGTAACGGTTACGGACAACCGATAGGTGTTGTTCAGCAGAAGTCGCTGGGAAATCTCCTGCAGACAACGGGACCCAATGATCATTTCGGCCGCATGCATGCGGAACAGATCACCCTTCATGGCGATCCGGCGGTCGCGATGTATGCTCATGCGAAGCCTGACTACGTCATTGAAGATGCGTATGTGCGGATCGACCCATCGTTTGTGTCGGTAGCGGATGCGCGCTTCCGTGTGCAGGTGAAGATCCACAACATCGGCCGGGCCGTACGAGATTCGGTCTCGATCCTGCTGACGCGACGGCTTCCATCAGGCGCCACCGTCGAGTTGCTGAGAAAGAGGATCCCCGGTATCAGGTTTGTCGATTCCGTCATGCTCGACGTGCCGGTGAACCCATTGACCGATAAGGGGGATAACCGCATCACGGTACAGGTAGATCCCGATGGGCGGGTGGATGAGATCTCCGAGGCGAATAACATCATCACGAAGTCCGTTATGATCATCGAGGATGAACTGCGTCCGGTATTCCCGCATGAATACGGCATCGTGAGTACCGAGCGTGTGGCGTTACTCGCATCCACTGCCAATCCGCTTAGCAAGTCGCGCAGCTATCTCATTGAAGTGGACACTACATCGCTGTTCAACTCCCCGGGGAAGAAATCCTCCATGCTCGTTTCAGTCGGGGGAATACTGAGTTTCGACGTGCCGGGATTGGTGCTGGCTGACAGTACCGTGTACTATTGGAGGACGGCTCCGGAACCGCCGGCGGGCAACAGTCCGGTATGGAACGCATCATCATTCACATATCTGAAAAATGCAGGTACGGGCTTCAGCCAAGGGCACTACCATCAGCATTTGAAATCCGGTTTCAGCGA
>CAJBPC010000598.1 GCA_903957405.1 uncultured bacterium
ATGGCGGTATGCTTCCGCCACGATGCCCCGCACCTGCTCATCGATGAGTCGGGCCGTCTCCTCACTGTAGGGCTTGGAGAATGATGTGTCGCGGAGCCCCGTGGAATCGTAAAAACTCACATGCCCGAGCTTTGCATCGAAGCCGTAGACCGTCACCATCAGGTAGGCCTCCCGGGTTACTTTTTCGAGATCGTCGAGCGCGCCCGTCGACACTTCGCCTAAGACGACCTCCTCTGCAGCACGCCCCCCGAGCTGCGCACAGAGCCGCTCGCGGAACTCCGCCGCCGTGTGCAGCTGCCGTTCCTCCGGAAGGTACCAGGCTGCTCCGAGCGACTTGCCCCTCGGAATGATCGAAACTTTCATCAGGGAATCGACATGCGGCAACCACCAGCTCGCCAGCGCATGCCCGGCCTCGTGGAAGGCGATGATCCGCTTTTCCCGGGGGGAGATGATCTTGCTCTTGCGTTCGAGCCCCGCCACGATCCGGTCGATCGCATCGATGAAATCCTGCCGGCCGATGCGTTCATGTTTTCTGCGTGCCGCGATCAGCGCCGACTCATTGCAGATATTGGCGATGTCGGCACCGGAGAATCCCGGCGTCTGCCGGGCGAGGAATTCCGCATCCGTCTGCCCATCCGTCACCAACGGACGCATGTGCACCCTGAAGATCTCCGTCCGTTCCTGCACATCCGGCAGTTCGAGGTAGATATGCCGGTCGAACCGGCCAGGCCGCAGCAATGCCGGATCGAGCATATCCGCCCGGTTCGTGGCTGCCAGCACGATCACCCCGCTGTTGGTGCCGAAGCCATCCATCTCCGTCAGCAACTGGTTCAGGGTGCTCTCCCGCTCGTCATTGGCACCCGTGTAGAGCGCATTCTTCCCGCGGGCACGGCCCACCGCGTCGATCTCGTCGATGAAGACGATGCAGGGAGCCTTCTCCTTCGCCCGGTTGAACAGATCCCGCACCCTGGAAGCCCCCACCCCCACGAACATCTCCACGAACTCCGACCCGGAGATGGAAAAAAAAGGCACCTGCGCCTCGCCCGCCACCGCCTTCACCAGCAAGGTCTTGCCCGTACCCGGCGGACCGACGATGATCACGCCCTTCGGGATCTTCGCGCCCAGCCGGGTATAGGCGGACGGATCCTTGAGGAAATCCACTATCTCCTTCACCTCCGACTTCGCCTCCTCCAGGCCGGCGACATCACTGAAGGTGACGGTACTCCGGCCGTCGTTCTCCTGCAGCCTGGCGGTGGATTTGCCAAAGGAGAAAATGGATGACCCGCCCATCCCGGAAGCGCCGCCAAGCCTGCGGAAAGCCGACGACCAGAGGGCTATCAGGATCAGCACCGGCAAGGCATACAGCAGCCAATCCCAGCCGCCGCCGCCAGCGGATGAAAAACGAAGGTCTATCGGTGTCGGATAACCGAAAGTCTTCTCCGCCTCAGCGATCCGTTGTTCGAAGGCATCGACGGAACCGATGCCTACGGTGAACTGAGGCCCGGCAGCACTGTCGAACGGCTCGGCCGCCCTGGCGAGACGCATCAACGCGGGATCCCGAAAAAAATCATGGCGGATGTGGATGTCCGCGCGCTCCCCTCCTTGCACGACGATGCGGTCCACCGCCTTTCTTGCAAGGACCTGTGTGTAGAATTCCGTGAGCGAGATCTCCCGGGCAGGCGTGGCAGACTGCCGGAAAAACATCCATAACATGACGATCAGCAGCAATGCATAAACCAGACTGGCAGGTCTGGGCCTGGGTGTCAGGGATGACCCTCGATCGGTGGTACTCATATGAGGATGAATGTAAATGGTCTAGGCATGCCGGCGATTGCAGCATCCACACATGTGTGAAGAATGAAATTCCAGCGACTGCAACTCCTGTTTCTTTGCAGCCAAGCTTACCACTATGGTCATAGAAATACACACCCATGCGAACCATATCGGAGGAGACGTGATCGCTGAGGCGGAATCATCCCTGTTCCGATTCCACACCTTGCTGCCATCGTTGTCGCGCTGCACCGTGCATTTCAGGCAGGAACCCGAGGGGCAGATGGATAAACCCTTCGAGTGCAGGATAGAAGCCGACATCTTCGGGAATGCCTTCAGCATCACCCGCAACGCGGCGTCATATGGGAAGGCGCTCCACAGCACGCTGAAAAGCATGGAGCGAAAAGTACAGGAGATCGTTGTGCGCGACAGGCAGCCTCCTGACGAAGCACTCAGCACGGTGGAAACCTGAGGGGCGGATCCTTGGCGATGCCGGCACAGCGATCCGTCGCAGAAACAAAAGGGACATTGAAATCATCCGCATCGGACTGCTGGAAAGGGATGTCGCGTGCACGGCGGATGGCCGGTCAGACCATGAGCCGATCCCCGACCCTGACCATACCCGTCCCCTGGTGGAGGATGTTCATGCCGAACATCACCTTACCGTCGACGGTCCGATACCCGGCAAGCGTCCGCAAAGGCTCCTTTCCGCCCAAAGCCGTCGCGGGATCGATGGTCGTGAGCACGCAGCGCGCGCAGCGCTTGACACCGGAGAAACCGATATCCCCGATGGTGAAGCGCAGCAGCCCGTCCTCCGCATACGCCGCAGCATCCGCCATTACGATGTTCGGACGGAACCGCTCCATACTAACGGGTATGGTTAACCGAGCATTGAGGTCGTCGAGCGAAGCCTCGCCGATCAGCAGCAACGGGTATCCGTCGGTGAAGCTGGTGATCGCGCCATCCGGGGCGTAGTCGGCATCCACCGCACGATGGGATGCCTCGGGCATGTACACGAGCCGGACATCCATATCAAGCTTCCGGGAGAACCATTCGGATGCATGCGTGAAGGGATGCAGCGCCGTGCATACATCATCCCATATCCGCACCTGCAGGCTTTCTCCCAGTTCAGGTACCGCCGGGATGCGCAGGCTGTCGTGGGGATCTCCCTGCTCGCGCACGGCAAGCTCGCCATCCTCCAGGGATGTGTGCAGCAGCACCATCCGCGGATGCCTTCTCTGTGTAATGAATTCACCCTCCGCGTCCACGAGCATCCAGCGACGGTCGTTTGCCGCACCGCGATCGGTGAGGGTGAACGCATCCACCCGGATGCCGGCCAGTGATTTTATGGGATGGATATACAGACGGGAAACGATCATATCGATTTTTTAAAAAAGAACCGCAGTGTGCACGATTCCGATGGGGAAGATAAAAAAACCGGATGACATTGCAGGGTTTCAGCCGACAAACATCCAGATCCTTCGCTGTTGACCTCCACCAAACACAACCACTCGGCATTGTCTTCCTGAGCGAAGCGAAGGACCTGGCATGTTGCTGTTCCCCTCACTGCCCACTGAACCACCCCGCCATTGTCTTCCTGAGCGAAGCGAAGGACCTGGCCTGTTAGCTGTTCC
>CAJBPC010000599.1 GCA_903957405.1 uncultured bacterium
GTTCAGTGGCAAGCAGTCCGGACGGCAAAAAATCAGCCTTTGTTTTCCTTGTCAGGCATCCATTTGCCAGCACAACAGGATCTCTGCTCCCACTGATCTCTTGCTGATCCGTCGACCATTGACCCGTCCATCTTTTTCTTATTCCTGAATCTCCCGCAGCTATGCACGCAAGTGCCTATTTTCGTGCACAAAAAGTAAGATGGCCGAACAACATCTGACAATCGACGATATCCGCCAAATGGATCGCCACTATAGGGCAAACCTCGTCAACAGCCTATCCGGCATCAAACAGGCCATGCTCATAGGTACGCAGGATGTGAAGGGAAATACCAATCTCGCCCTTTTCAATTCGGTCTTCCACCTCGGCGCAGATCCGGCCCTGCTGGGTTATGTGCAACGACCGGTAGGCGTTTCAGGTGATAGTTTCCGCAATATCTCTGCGACGGGTGTGTGCACCTTCAACCATGTCCACAGCGGCATTATGGAAAAATCGCATTTCACCTCTGCCAGATTTCCGGCGGAAGTGTCTGAATTCGATGCCTGCCATCTCACACCCTTTTACCTTGACGGCTTTGCCGCACCATTTGTGCAGGAGTCCAACATAAGCATGGGCCTCGAGCTGGTGGAGGTCATCCCCGTGTCTTACAATGATACCCGGATCGTGATCGTACGGATCTTGCATGTCCGCCTCGGGGAAGGCTTGATCCTGGACGACGGCAACCTCGATGTAAATCTGGCCGACAGCATCGCCGTGACGGGATTGGAAACCTATCACAGGATAGAAAAGCTGGTGCAAATGCCCTACGCGAAAGTGGAAAGGCTTCCTGATTTCAGTTCCTGACGCGTTCGGGTTTTACGAATTCGCCAGCGTTAGCCGGTCAGATCTTATCTTTCATTGTACAAATTGATTGCGCGTGTTCCGTCAGTGGTGGTGTCGGGTCTTTCTGCCGAAACATGTCATTGCCGAATCAGGGAATGCAATTTGCAGAAACGGCGCACGGTTGGTTTCATATATTTTATGGATACGGATGCGTTACATTTCAAGATGGAAACACTTCGATATTTTGTGCTGAACAAGCCGGATGACATGGCGTCGCAGTTCGTCAGCAGCCATGATATCAGGCTGCTGGGAGACATAGATTTCGAATTTCCGGAAGGCATACATGCCATTGGGCGATTAGACAAGCAGTCTGAAGGGTTGCTGTTGCTGACGACGGATAAGTCTATCACCCGTTTGCTTTTCCAGGGGAAAGTGCCGCATAAGAGACGATATCTGGTGCTTGTCAGGGGCGTTGTGACGGCGGCATCCATCCGCAGGCTGGAGGAAGGTGTCGAGATTCCCGTCAAGGATGGTGGCGTGTACGTCACAAAGCCTTGCGCGGCGAAAATGGTGTCAGAGCCAAGCATTCGGTTTTCTTCAGGATACGTCATTCATGAGCGGGTTCCCCATAGCTGGCTGGAGATCGAGATGATCGAAGGAAAGTTCCACCAGGTGCGAAAGATGATGACGGCTATCGGTCATACATGCAAGCGCCTCATACGCTTGTCGATCGAGGATATCGGTCTGGGCGATCTGCAACCCGGAGAGATCATGGAGTTGTCGCAAGAGGATTTCTTTCGCCGGCTTCACCTCTAACGCATGCACGGGCAGACTCGTTCGAGGTTTCCGATTTAGATTAAAACATCCGATCGCGGGAACGTTTCATATTCATTGTTCCTTGAATTTCCTGGGTGACATGCCCATCATTTTTTTCCGACTTGTCCCTTTATCATTTAGTGCGTTTTTACTTCATTGATTATCAACTATGTAGTTTTTTTCAGGTTAATTTTACCGCACTAAATACTGTTTGGCAGTGAAAAATATGCTTGAATAAACCGCCTCGAAATCGCAAACGGTTCAGGTCGTCCAGTGTTAAAAAAACAGGAGAGTTGTTTTA
>CAJBPC010000600.1 GCA_903957405.1 uncultured bacterium
AATGAATATGCAGCGTTTTTAGAATGATAAATTTCTCTAATAAATAATCAATCGCAGCTCCTTTATGGTTGCAGACAATTTAGCACAGGAGGGTCATTCGGAGTATTTTTACAGGTCATCAGGCGAACTTTTCTTAACTGCCGGGTGATCACCAGCCATTTACCATCCCGAACAGCTCAATGGCCTTTGCCGAAAAGGCATATGTCATCCATGGCATTTTTGTACCATCACGACATCTTGATCCATCTGTCATTTTGAAGCATATGCTGTCAACACCCTTACCCAGGGATCTGTAGCAACAACATCCGACAGCTTATTTGAACGAACGCCCGTGCCATGCTCATCCACCCAGTTGAAGATTTCCATGAACTCGGGATACCTTTCTTTTTGTCCCGCCATCCATCTGCTCCAGTCCAGCCGACCACCACCCTTTATTTCGTTGGCCCACTTGGTCACCAGGTGATTGGCGGGCTGGAAATTCCGGATGGTATTGTGGATGCCGGGCTGGAAGGATAGTATCCTATCCAGGTATCCCGGATCGCTCGCCTCTGTATTCATCTCCTGGTGGCATTTGTACCTGAGAAAGGATTCCAGCCGGTTATCCAGATCGGTCTCATAGGGTTTTCCTACGCCCAGGTTTTCCGGCCACTGCTCCGCCTGATCGATGAATGTCAGTGCACTGCTGAATTTTTTTTTCTTCATCTCGCTGACCGCTTGCATCATCTTTGACTCCCAGTAAAGTACTCGTCCCTCTGTTGCACCTTCAAATGGAATGATTTCCATCCTTGCAAGCAATGAGTCACTTTCCCGGTATCGCTGGTTCAACAACATGGTTTTTGCCAAGAGCATGTCTATGACGAAATTGGGTGCAGGATCTGTTGATTTGAATTGTTGAACCACTGTCAGTGCAGCAGCGTTGTCTTTTTGTTCGATGAAGTGCTGTGTCAATAACTTTGCATATCGCCATGACTGCCTATCCATGGCCATCGCTCTTTTCAGATCCGCCTCACTGGCCTTTGGATCGTTCTTATTCCACATTCCCCTCAATGCGTAAAATGTTGCCACATCCGGCTTGTTTTCCAACCGCCTGACCATTTGCAGGGCTTCTACGTGCTTGTTTTTATCATACATCAGCAAGGAGTGATAATAGGTGGGTTTCCAGTGATCGCTGTTTTCCTCCGCCCATTTTAGGACAGTCATGAATTCTGTCCGGAATGGGAATACCATCGATGTGGAAAGATCATTGGCTTTCTTTAGCAATATCATCGACTTTTCTCTGTCAGACTTTTTCAAATAGGCCAGCTGATACAATGCCAGGGGATTTGCCGGCAGGAGCGATAAGATTTTCTCCACTTCCGATACAAGCCCCAGCTCCAAATAAAAAGAGGCGAGTTCCAGCATGGTTTCTTCCGGCAACTCATTTTTCAAGGGGATCAAAGCGGGTGTCTG
Organism: uncultured bacterium; assembly: GCA_903957405.1. GTDB lineage: Bacteria > Bacteroidota > Bacteroidia > Chitinophagales > Chitinophagaceae > Pollutibacter. The sequence goes on from CAJBPC010000600.1 coordinate 1,450, forward strand.
TGCGGGTATGGATTCTTGCCTAGCCTTCTCCCATTTATAAAAAGGGTTTAGTGGCTGCGCCGATCCGAGCAGGGCGATCTGGTTTCTGTATGCCGCCATGTCTCCCATCATGCGATGCGCCACGATCACCAATTGCACGGCAACCGCATCAAGTCGGTTGAAATCCTGGGCCTTCTGCACATAAGACAGGACATCCTTCCACTTCGACTTTCTGGCATGCAGCTTTGCGATTTCCACATAGGCTGCAGACCTGTATTCCATGCTCATGCTTGCCACACTGAAGCCGTCAAAGGCATCGGCTTCCTTGCCCAGCAACGATGCACTCAGTCCGTAATAGTAATTTGCAGCACCATGATGTGCATCGAAAGAGATCGCAGTCCTGGCATGGCTGAATGCCTGTTGAAGGTCGCCGTTCCTTACACACAGCTCTGCCATTTTCACATGTGCGGGCAATGAATTGGGATCCTTCGCCAAAGCCGCCTTCAGCTTCTTTTCCGCATCCATGAACATCTTTTGATCCATCAGTTCCTTGCCTGTTATCGTCAGCCCCTCGACGCTGTTCCAGTCATAAGGCTTCGGTGCTTCCAACGGACGCGACAAACGTTTGTAGCCCGGGTCCGAACTCCATTCAAGTTGCTGGCCTTTCAGTGAGATGCTGATATTTTCGGGAAGTCCCGCCATCCTGACCGAATCTTTGATGGTCTTCAATGGTTTTGCATCGATCGTTTTTTTCAGGATGGTCTTGCCATCTGCGATGATCTCCAGCTCGTCCCTGAAAAATGATACGGGTGAACAATACCACTTCAACCAGCCCCCTTCCATTTTCACATTCAACGCAGCAGATTCATTGGCCACGACCATGCCCCGGGTGTTATTGACCGGATACCAGTACTCTGTCCATCGGTCGGTTCCATGAGGCGTGAAGCCGATATGCTTGAAAGGTGTCAGGCTGCTGGCTGAAGCATTCTGGTTGAATAGCCTGCCAGTCTGGATCTCAGCATACTGTCCATCTGTGTCGGTGAGGATCTTTTCCCATATCATGCCTTGCCTTGATAAACCCCAGATCCAGATCTTCCTTCCGATCTTCTCATCATACGGGGCGTAACGGACCATCCCATATTTATCATCATGCCAGTAGGCACCAAAAAAATCTGTCTGCTTTCCTAATACATGGTACGATTTGTACGTGCCGAAATCATTCTGTTCGTAGAAATTTATTTTTTTACCATTGCTTTCATTGACCGGCCAGGTAGCCTGTTCGCCATCATGCCCTATGTAATGAGTCCCAGGAAAGATGAATTCCAGATCCCCTTTGGTTTTGATGCCCGTATTCATCCAGTGGTAATAAGGCTGACCCAGACTTGTAGGATTACTCCATATGGAGTTTGTCGTGAAATATGCCTTGTCTCGGGGTAGATTGATCTCAATCTGCCAGCGTGTCCGGGTCAGTAGGTCTAGCACCCCGATGAAACAACTGACGCTGCCATCATCATTCTTCCGTGTGATGTAATCGACCGGTGTCGCACAGTTTGGGGTATGACCGATGATGCCATAGTTAGGCTCCAGACCACCACTGGTCCATGGCCCCCGCATGGCGACATCCCTGAATTTAATCACTTTGTTATCATATAAATAAGGCTTTCCCGTGGTCTTGTCGATGGCCGTCCAGATCTTCCCTCCGATCTCGGGAAGGATCACAACCCTGATGTAATCATTTTCCAATTCCACAACGGTCCATTCACGTTGTACAGGAGTATTGGTGAATCCATCGTACCGGAAATACGGATAAATGGCTGTCTGGGAAGGAATGGGATCCGGGTCAGAGAAGGGATATGTCACATATTTTTTCTTCGATTCCCGAAAGGTTGCAGGGGATTGCCCAACGACAGTGGACAGAAAAAAAACTGCGATAAAAAATAAGTATGGCTTCAAATGCATAACGAATTTTTTTATTGATATAACATCACAACGAATCGGTATTTTTTATACCATAGGTTCACACCTTTTCATTCCGTAAAACAGATCAAATACACGGCGAAATCTAAGGGTACT
>CAJBPC010000601.1 GCA_903957405.1 uncultured bacterium
GCCGTGGAAATATTGCCAGTTCTAACTTTATCTCTCATGTTGGACCAACGGCAGACTGCATTCCAACAAAAAAAATGCAACCAACTGCTTAAATGTCAATTGCGCTTCAATTCTGGCGGAGCATGTAGATCATGAACCATAACCAATAACTCTGTATAAAAAGTATTTTACTTCTTTATTTCTCTTTGGAAACTCCCTAGAAACCAAGCCGCCAAAAGGAGGGCTTGATTGTCCAGATTGAGTTGTTTTAGGTTTCGCAACGATAATGAACCTTATTTAATCTGCAATCTTTATCTGTACAACGAAAAACAATTTTTTTTAAAACTTTAATTTTCGCTGTTGATTTCATCTTGCAGGTTTTTCATCGCTTGAATGATTTCTTCAAATGTTGGCGGATTACCATAAATCATTTCCGCTTCCATTTTTTCATAATCCTGTTCCAATGCTTTTAACATATCGTCACCTGGAATAATACGAATACTGCCCCGTTTGAGTGTGTCGTAATCAAATCGCTTTAGCCTGGAATAAAATTTTCAATGTTCGATTATTTCTTCGATAAAATCATTGTCTTTAAGTGTTTTCAATGAAAAATCTTGACTACTAAGTTGAAATAAATCGTAATAATGACGCGACATACGTTCGGTGCGCATTTTAGCTCGCTCATCGCGGTTGTATTCTTCATGCAATAACAACATTTTTTCAATTAGCGTTTGTTGTGGCTGGATGGTAAGTACCGCACAATTTTCTTCACTATAATTTTCATTGGGAAAATGAGTAACCAATAACGACACCATGCTGCGTTTTATACTTGGTTCTTTGAGCGAACGAACACTAAATTCTATTTTAACTCGGTCTGGCAAATATGGATTGGGATCAAATAGTGAAACAAAATTCACATATAGGGTTTGTGGGTCTGTATCTGGCATATCTGCTCGCACAGGTTCTGCCTCTATGGAATAAAGGTTTTCAGGAACTTGACAATTTCGAAATTCAGCTTTTAACGCTTCCATCAATTCATTTGAAGTAAACGAACACCCAGCTCTTCTTAATCGCTCCACAAATGTTTTGGAAGGCTTTTCAGCATAAGCAATTCCAACCGCTTCAGAGCTTAACGAAATATCAATATCTTCCGAAAACCGATCTATCAATTGCCAGCCTTTGCTCAAAGAAGTTCCACCTTTAAAAGCAAAATGGTTTGCATAAGGTGTATTGAATACCAGTTTAAGCGAAAGTGTTACCCACCAATCTTTTTCTATTGCCTTTGCTGAGATACCAGAAATTCTTGAAGCTTCATTTATTGATATCAATCTTGAAGCATCACTTAAGTTTTTTAACCAACCAATCATAGTGCAGGGTTCAAAAGATATTTGACAACAAAATCGCTCACTTTTGATGGAGCCAATCGCAAATTATACTTTAAATTTTCAGGGCTCTCTTGTTTCAAAAGTTCCATTATTCTATTCATTTGTATCGGTAATATTTTTTGTAAATCAAGTTCTTCTAATCCTAAAAACAACAAACTCGTGATGTCTCCTTTCATCGATAGTTTTTTGGCGGTCGTAGACTTGAATATGATGGTGTTTTTACCAATCTGAATTCTTTTTGAATTTCCAGTGGTTAGAAATACCAACCTCATTGGTACTTGAGTAGACAGCCCCACTTTATTCAAAGCGTATTGACCTGAAGGTTTTATTTTAACATGTTCCTTTTTTGCCAATGCTTCAGCTAACTGCTCCATAGATGGCAGTACTTTTCCAAAAACCTTGTCATTTTTTGGTATTACATAGATTCCCTGCCCCATTCTTTCCACTTGCCCATTTTCGACAAGCCTGGAAAGTGCTTTTCTGATGGCAGTAGAAGTACCTAGTTCCTTAAAATCTGAAGGGAAAAAGACCTGACCAAGCTTAAATCTATTGATTTTCAGTTCAATAATATGATTCACCGATTCTTTCATGTCACAAATATCTTAATAATTGTGACAATTGATAGCGTATTATGTCACAATTTTTAAGATTAATGTGACTGAAAGGTGGTGTATTCGAAACTGACAAGCTTGATAAAATGAAGAAAAGGGCTTTGTTGTAAAAACAAAACCTCAGCCATGCGCAATTATGCATGCAATTATTTGTTCTTCAGCTAATTCCATGGATTTCGTTAGGATTGTTTCGAGACAAATTCACACTATTATTTGCTACGAAGCATGTAAGCCTAAATGGAGATTTTGCATTAACACAATAATTCATCTGAAAAGGGTTGAATATTTTCCATTACGGCACATTGTAGCATTCAATTATACAAGAACACCAACCATTCAAATTAACCATTTCCACATGGTATTATTTATTACCTGATGCACAAATTCGGGATTACCGAATTTCTGGTTCTTTTAATTTTATTTAGAAATTTAAAATGGTTATATTTTGTACCAACAGTACCTGCTAGCATACTGTAAGATCTGCTAGCGGGTCATTCTATTTATAGCTATGGCAAACAAAACTTAAAAGAACCATTACTGCTCTTTTAAATATACTGGAAAACGTTTACGACAGGAAAATCAGCAAGGGGTCAATATCACCGGAATAGTCAACATCTGCTGAAAATACTCGCCTACCTAAATTTTTTCCACGCTTATTGTACCTACTAGCGTCTAACTGCTTGGTTTCTTTTTTGGCCTCAAAAAAAAGAAACCCGCTTTAAAAAGAGTAAATACAAACCTAGACTTTTCAGACTTTTAAGATCATAAAAAAAGCGCGTAAAACTTTGATTTTACACGCTCTTAGAATGCTATAGACAATCGTCTGGCGGAGACTGAGGGATTCGAACCCTCGATACCCTTTCGAGTATACACACTTTCCAGGCGTGCTCCTTCAACCACTCGGACAAGTCTCCTAAAGGATTGTAAAAATAAGCGGTTTGGATGAAATAAGGGAGTTTTTCCTTCGGTATCCCTGTTCTTCATTTTAAGGCCGTCGCCATCCACCTTTTGGAAGCTGTCAACCTCGGTTGCTCCTGCACCTTTCGCCTGTGTGATCGTCGGAAACACAAGACGGTACTGCATTTGCGCATATACTCCCGCTTCCAACCAAATAAGTCATGGACCCCTCCATCGCCACGCTGAAGATCGACACGGATGTGATCACTGCCTGGCGCAGCAGCTTCGATGGCATCCCAACGCAGGGAAATGTACTTTTTCCTCTCTTTAAAAAGCGACACCCATCTCCTTGAACTGAGCCGCCGCATGCAGGAAATGCGCCGTGATCCAGAACACGGTCCACCCTTCGGAGTATCCGCCCCTTAAACGGTAGACATCCGACATGTCTCCATGCTGCGCAAAGTTCGTGTGCTGGATCTGTTCGCCCTGCGAGCCTTGTGGATCGATGAGCTGACCGCAACTGCGGAACATGACCTTCGCAAGGCGAATCAGGCTGCTGTCGTGGGTGTATTGCCCGAGTTTGTAGACGGCGGGGGCAAACACAACGCCGAAGACATCGAGGTGCTGGTTCTGTGCGGAGACCATCGTCCACCCCCTTGATTTGAAGTGATGGTCCGCCAGCCTGCCCGCTGGCATCGGAATATCCCATACGGTCGTGTAGCTGAGGGTGACAAGCCCTGCATGCCTGGCATAGTCAAGATATTTTGCCTCTTTTGTGGACTCATACATCTCCAGAAAGCCCTGGAACGCCGCCCAGGCGCCTTCCTTGTCCTCGCAGGTGGCATCGAGGGTGCCGCCCCAGTAGGGCTCGTCCATGTCGATGTGCCGTGCTGCATAATAGTCGGCAGCCTTGCGGGCCGCTGCCTTGAAGCGGCTCTCCCTGAAAAGCTCCGAGGCGATCAGAAGCGGTGCGATGTAGAACGCCTCTGCCGTATTCACCGGCTTCCAGCTGACAGCAAGGATCCGCGTGGCGTGTACATCCGCTGCTTTACGCAGGAATACTTCCCATTTGCGGGGGTCGGCCGTCTTTTGCTTGCGTGCGGTGCGGATGGCGAGGGCAATGCTCTGCATGGCTTGTCCTTCTGAAACGGGATCTGGCCGACTCCAAATTTGTGTGCCGATGTCATAGATCACCGGAAAACCATTTCCACCCACGGGCGAGCTGCTGAGATGGTCGAGGGATGCCTGTGCCTTTGCGAGCAGACTGGCATCGCCGGCATCCGCGGCCAGTACCTGCAATGCATACCCGAGGGCTTCCGCCTGCCCGCACCAGCCCATCACGATCTGTGGCTTAATTCGCGAAGGGTACATGTTGAATCCCGCATAGCCCTTGCCCTCCACCCAGCGCGAACGGGCAAATCTCAGTTTTGCATCGATGATGTCTTTTGTCGTCGGCAGGTCGTCAAGCCCATATGGACGGAAGATGTCCAATGAAGCCCGCAACGGCACTTCGAAGCCGCTGCCCTTCCTGGCCACGGGATAGGCCTGCAGGTAGTATGTCTTCTCGATGACCGTGCCGGGACTGATCTTCGTGTATGTATCACCGTAAGGCAGGGGTCCTTGCTGCAGCGCCTTGGCGACGCTCTGCCTTCCATTGTAGGCGACAGGCCCGGAAAGCAGCATCAGCTCCGTCTTGTTTTCGAGTGCCTGAAGGCCGAGCGACCACCACTGGTCGAAATGGTTTCCACCGTGCACGGGGCTCGGTATGCTGTGCAATGCCGCACCGGACAGGCCTTTCGGGCCTTTCCATTCGACGGATGTGAACGGCATCGGGTACCGGTGCTCTTCAAAGATTGCGATGTCTCCGCGCTTGCCATGGTACCGCACCACATTTTCAGGGAGGTTCCTTTCTCCTGACGGATTGCCGTGGTAGTTGATCCCGGGCTGAAGGGGTTTCACCTGCAAAGCATCTATCTGCCAACGGATCGAAAGCGTCGCTTTCTCGAGTGTTTTTTTCCCCTTCCATTCGAAGCGTCGAATGCATTTGATGCGACCCTGCTCAGCCTTGTACGAATCGGTGAATTGCCAGTCTCCTTCGGGCAGTCGGAGGCCGCCTGAATAGACAGTCCATTCCCCGGTCACATATGCACTGTCGATGCCGGCATGCCTCCACCCTGCAGGCCAGTCATGCTCCCACGCCGTGGCTACGGACCATACCCCTTCGGGCGGAGTGGACATGACCGGATCGTCCTCGTCGAAGACTACGAGCCTTGTGCCCTGTTGACGGATGGCGTTCCTCTGCAGCTGTGCGATGCTCGCCTGGACGAATAGCACCAAAGCCAGCAGGAGGGTGATGCGGGATGGTTGAATTGTCATGATCTACATGATTTTTTAAGAGGACTGTGCCGGAATGCCTGCTGGTACAGCGCAGGCGGATGCAGTTGACGAAGTCCCTCCTCAAAAATGACCATAAATCCGCGGATCCGCAAATATGTCAAAGGCTGATGCGCAAACCGGAGACAATGCTGAAGGTCTTGGGGAACGACTTCACCGGGGCGCCCTCGTTGATGCTCTTGAGCGCGAACCTGTATTGAGGCATAACGACTACGCCTACACGTTTTCCGATGCGGAAGTCCACTCCGCCCCCGACCGTGCCGTTCACGAAAGTGGATTGAAGCCCTTCCGATCGGATCTCCCCGGACCGCTCCCCGTTGCCGGTCTGCAGAACCGTCGATGACTTGTAGTCCGCCAAAAAGTTGAAGTCTAAGCCCGCTGTCGTGAAATACCGCAGCCTATCGTTTCCGAAGGAAGCATGCATCGCAAGGGGGATCTGGGCATAACGCATACGAATAAACGAAGATTCGATGCGGATGCTGTCGCCTATGTTCGGGACAGTCCCGCTTTTCGGGTCTATGAAGTAACTCCCGGCAGAGCAGTCGAGCCGGTAGCGCACACTGCCGTCACGGTCTCGTACCGCTTTGATATCTTTCGACCGGATGGAGATGTCGTTCCGGAATTCCGATATCCCCGCCTGTATGGATAGGACCGGCGTGATGCTGAATGATGCGAGGATCCCCGGAGAGGATGTCGTGCGCGTCCGCTCCGTCTCGCGATACTCATCGCGTTCCCGGCCGTTCCGTCCTCCGAA
>CAJBPC010000602.1 GCA_903957405.1 uncultured bacterium
CGCATGAGAAACGGCGGGACTATCCTCACGCTCATACCATCCTTTGCCACCCTGCCATATAGCCTATCATGGACCAAATGGGACTGAATCCTTGAAATGGACCATAAAGACCTTATCTGATCAATACATCTTAAAAAAGCAGACAGCCTTGCGGAGACCGGGGTATAGAAGATAATCTGGAACCGGTTTACCATTTGTGCGTTTTGTGGCAGGCGTTTGTTCATTTTGGGTCCCTTGAAACTTTTACGGAAATATGATCCCGTGTGGCTTTTTCGAGCAGGGAATGTCCATTGGGCTGATCCTGAAATGTCATTGCATTGCAGGGAAATGCCAACCCGAATATGGATGACCAACGAAAAAAAGCAAGTGCACAAAAAAACAGGATGCGCCATTTATGGCAAATTCAGAGATGTCCAGAATTCCGCCGAAAAACTTAAAAAAGGAACTAAAAGACTGTGGATCAGTGTCCTAATTTTTGACAAACTGGTTTTGATGGGGTCATAAAAATGATCTTCGGCGAAGCATAACGGCAGTCTTTCCCATAAAAAAAGGATGCCCAAAAACGGGGCATCCCTTCAAGAAGGTCAAACTGCTATAAAAACGGGCTTGACCGGTTCGCTATGTCAGGCAATTTGCTGCAGGATATTCTTTCGATAGTACCCCGGCTTCACACCTGTGAATTGTTCAAATGCGGCATAAAAAGATTGACGGCTACCAAATCCCGATTGGGTGGCGATGGTTTCCAGTTTCAGGTTATCACTGGCCGCATCATCGATCAACCTTCTGGCTTCCCTCACCCTGAACTGATTGGTGAAGGCGTTGAAATTCATATTTTTCTCTGTCTTGAAGGCCATACTTAAATCCTTTTGCGTGCAATTCAGGGAAGCCGCCACGTCTTCCACTTTTAATTTTGGATTCAAATAGGGTTTTTCCTGCTCGAAATAGGCTCTCAGGCGATGAGACAGCATATCATTATTGACGTTCTCGTCAGGCAATGCCCGCGGCGGATTTTCCGACATGGGAGGCAACTCCTCGTTTACCAGTTTCCTAAGCCGTCTTTCCTCCTTGTACCGATCCATCAACACATTATATGCCAGCCCCCGCTCCTTGTACAACCAGTTGCTCTTTTTCAGCAATAAAAACAAAGCGATCACGCCGGCCACTAAAATGAAAAGGGCAATGTTCCGAATGGATGCGGTTTTCTTCAGGTAGGTGTTCTCCAGTTCCTTTTTTTCCGTCTGGTACTTCTTCTCCAAATCATGCACCGCGACCTGCTTTTCCGTGGCAAACAGGCTATCCTTTTTGCGCTGCAGATCTTTTGTATTGACAAATGCATTTTTGTAATCTCCCATTGCCTCATAACAATCCATCAACTCCGTCTGAGATCTCAGGGAAGATTCTTTTAAGCCAATGGCATCAAAAGACACTATCGCCTTCCGATATCTTTCCAGCGCCTCGGGATATCTCTTTGAAAGGAAATACACCCCACCGAGGCCGTTATTGACCACAGCGACACCCTCCATGAAATTTGTCTCCTCGCAACCGCGCTCGATCTCCATCATGATGGATGAGGCCTTGTCAACATCCTTTTTATCCACATATAGATTGGCCATGTTGAACTTGATCTTCATGGCCAATGCGCTGTTCTTCGCATAAAGCAATGCCAATGCCTTCTCGTATATCGCCATCGCGGAATCGGGTGAATTCTGCCGGTAATTGATGCCGATATTCATCAACGTAGACACCTGATCGAGCGTATCGTTTCTTTCTTGAGCGATCTCATACGACTTGGTATAGTATAGCGTGGATTCCTCCATACTTCCAATACCGGCATAATTATTCCCCATGTTGGTATACACTTTTCCCAAGGCTTTCAAGCTGTCAAGCTTCTCAAAAACCCGGATTGCCGACAAGAAATTTCTTTGTGCGCGGACAAAATCCCCCTCACTGCTCCATAACATGCCCTGCAAGGCGGTTATGATGGCTGCTTCATACGGCATATCCTTACGGGTGAAGGTGGATATGGCGCCGGGCATGTATTTCTCCGCGTTTTTGATGTATTTCGCATCTATGCCGCCATATAGGCTGATCAAGGTTTTTGCCATGACCAATGAATCGGGGATCCTGGAAGCCACCTCACGGATCCGTTCACCGGTATGGTAAAAGGAGTCCGTCTGCTTCAATTTGAGAAAGGCCTGTTGCTTCAATTCCAGTAGCGGAAGAAGCTGTGCGTCCTCTACATCATGCGCATCCGGATGCTGTAATATGCTGACAATCATCAACAACGCACTGTCTGGATAGAGATCCATCCTTTTTTTTATGATTTCCAAGGATGCTGAATGCTGATTGAATCCTCCATGTTGGCTGGACCTGTTGGTACAATGGGAAAAAACAAGGAAGCAGGATAGAATGCAGATGGTGGATAACCCTTTGATCATGATGCTGGCTTATATTGAAGGTTGCCAGGTAAACTACGCTGTTTTCAAATGATAAGGGCAATTTAAAAACCAACCGGAAAAAAGCCTTTTAAGGGGGTGATCAGCTGAGCAGAAAGGATTCCATGTTTTCCGGGTCGACGACCTGAAAAGAACTGCCCGGGTAGGCGTTCAAGAAAGTATGCGGGGTCTTGGTTTTCGCCTTGCTGTTCCATTTGAACTCATAGGCATGGAGGACACCACCCCCTTCTTCCAGATAATCGATCTCAGCCTGTTCCTTGGTGCGCCAATACCATGTACTTGCCCATCGCTGATCATACTCAAGGAATTTTTTTCGCTCGGATATGATGAAATTCTCCCAAAGCGCTCCCACATCCAAACGCCCCTCCAACTGCCCGAAATGGGCAATGACGGCATTTCTGATGCCGTTGTCATAAAAGTAGATCTTCCTGCTTTTTTTCAGTTCCGACCTAAGGTTTCGACTAAAAGAACCCAACCTGAAAACGATGTAGGCCTGTTCCAGGACCGAGATATATTTTTCGACCGTCTTCGCATCCAGCCCCGTAAGGGACGATAATTCGTTATAGGATACCTGCGATCCTATTTGATACGCGAGTGCCTGCAGCAGTTTGATCAGCCCTTTCGGTTTGCTGATCTGATCGAGCAACAGGATGTCTTTGTACAGAAAGCTGTCCGACAACTGTTTCAAGATCTCCTTTTCCGAACCCGGATGTGTCACGACTTCCGGATAATATCCAAAAACCATGCGATGCCTGAGTGACCTTTTCTCTTCCAGGAGTCCGTGGTGGGCCACCATTTCTCCAAAGGAAATCGGATACATCCTATACTCCCATTTTCTACCGGTCAGCGGCTCATTGAGGCGATTGGCCAGCTCAAAGGCGGAACTGCCCGCCGCCACCAATTGGATCTCGGGTAGCTGGTCGGTGATCAGTTTCAATCTCCGGCCGATGTCTTTTATCCGCTGTGCTTCGTCCAGGATGATGGTTGAGTTTTTTCCGAAATAGAGCTTCAACCGGGAAGATGAACTCTGCTGAAACAATTCCTACACATCATTTTCATCTCTGTTCAACCACAAGACATCAGGTACATTCGAAAACATCTGTTTGAGTAAGGTGGTCTTGCCCACCTGACGTGCCCCCATGATGAAGATGGCCTTCCCGGTGCCCAATCTGGCTTTGATGACGCCTTCCAGCGTTCTTGGAATTACGACTTGCATTGAAGGCTAAAATACCGATTTTTCAGAATCAATTCCCGAATTATAGCAACTTTTAAGGAATTGATTCCCGAATTATCGAAACCGCCACACCTTCATTTCCTTCGAGCCTTCGTTTCCTCGCGGTAAAGCCTCCGCCCCGCGTATGCCGCCCCCGCCGCCAGCAGCAGCGTGATACCGCCGTCTATCGGCACCGCGGGGTCGTTGGCAGACGGATCGCCGGGGTCCTGGGCCTGGCAGAAGTTGACAGATATGACCATCAGCAGGATGGTCAGTAAGATGGATATGCGATAGCGTTTCA
>CAJBPC010000603.1 GCA_903957405.1 uncultured bacterium
CGAGCATCGAAGGATCCAGATCGTACAGGATGGTATGAAAGCCACTCTGTGCGCAAGCCTGGGCAATGCCACTGCCCATGGTCCCTGCGCCGCATACTATGACTGATTTGATCTTCATTTGAAACCCTCGGGATGCTTTCACGTGATCTGGCGCGCTGCTCACTTTCAATAGGTGACTTCCGATTACTTTTGATTCACGTGGCCGCTGTGAACTGCCTCAGGAAACGGACATCATTCTCACTGAATAGCCGGATATCCCGGATGCCGTATTTGAGCATGGCCGGCCTTTCGATTCCCATGCCGAAAGCAAATCCGTTGTAACGCGTGGGATCGATGTTGCAATTCTCCAGCACTTTTGGATGCACCATGCCGCAGCCAAGGATTTCCAGCCACCCAGTCCGCTTGCAAACCGCACAACCCTTGCCCTTGCAAAGCTGGCAGCTGATATCCATTTCCGCACTCGGTTCGGTGAAAGGAAAATAACTCGGTCTGAACCGGATCCTGACATCGTCGCCGAACATCTCCTTCACGAAGAAATACAGTGTTTGTTTCAAGTCTGCGAAAGAAACATCCTCGTCGATATAAAGCCCCTCCACCTGATGGAAGAAACAATGTGAGCGTGCACTGATCGTTTCATTTCGATAGACCCTTCCCGGGCAAATGATCCGGATGGGGAGCTTGCCTTTCTGCATTTCCCGTATCTGTACGTTGCTGGTATGCGTACGAAGCAACCAATCCGGGCTTTTAGACAGATAAAAGGTGTCCTGCATGTCTCTGGCAGGATGGTCCTCATCCAGGTTGAGGGCTGTGAAATTGTGCCAGTCGTCCTCAATCTCAGGCCCTTCAGCTACGGCGAAACCCATGCGCTGGAAGATCGTCACGATGCGGTTGCGCATGAGGGTTATGGGATGGCGACTGCCGGCAGGCAGAGGGTCGCCCGGAAGCGTGGTGTCGATCCCGTGGGCACCGCCACCGCTAACGATCAGTTTCTCCGTGAGGGCGCCAAACTTGCTTTCCGCAAACTGTTTGAATGCGTTCATGACCTGGCCGAATTCGCGCTTCCTGTCGCCGGGTACGCTCTTCATCTCTCCCATGAGGGCTTTCACGATGCCCTTCGTTCCCAGAAAACGGATCCGGAAATTTTCCAATGCATCCGCGTCGGTCGTGTCGAAGGCTTCAATTTCGTCCTGAAAGGCCCCGATCTGTCGCAGTATTTCATCCATTATACGAAGATAATGCATCCATATGTGCCATTTGAGGGCAGATTTCGTCAGACTATGGTACAATTGAACCTAATGTTTTAGGTTTGCGAAAATTCCATTTGGGATGAATGATCCTTTCAACATCACCGATTTCCTGGATCCTGTCGATATCGGTCCTGTATCCCTTCCTGATCGGTTCAGGGAAGGACAGATAGGCAGGTATATCGAAGCCTATGAAGGCGAACTTCCTGATTTCTCCCGGGCGGAGATCGTATTGGTCGGATGTGGGGAAAGAAGGGGCGATCTGTTGGATGGGTGCGACAATTCAGGCCCGGATGCCGTCAGGCGACATTTCTACTCCTTGTACGACTGGCACAGGCATGTCAGGGTAGCGGATGCAGGCAATATAAGACCGGGTGCCACGATCTCCGATACTTACGCAGCACTCCGTTCGGTTATCGCTGAGATCAATGCCTCCGGAGCACGTGCACTCATCCTCGGTGGCAGCCATGACCTCACCTTCGCCCAATATGAAGCCTATCGCTCCTCCGGCAAGACCATTGACTTCACCATCGTTGATTCAAGGATAGATCTGTCCATCGACATACCTGTCAAGAGCAGCAACTTTCTGATGGAGATCCTCACAGGCGAACCTAATCATATCAGGCACTACAACCATATCGCATTCCAAAGCTATCTTGTCCATCCAAACATGCTGGAAACGATGGACAAGCTCCGTTTCGATTGTTTCCGATTGGGGCATGTCAGGGATTCCATAGAAGAGATGGAGCCTGTCGTGCGCAGCAGTGCCATGGCGAGCTTTGATATCTCTGCCCTGCAATATGCATCCGCTCCACAGGCAAGCGGTCTTCCCAACGGACTCAATGGGGAGGAGGCTTGCAATCTGATGCGTTATTTCGGAATGAGCAGCGAGCTGGGCAGCCTCGGAATCTACGGATATGATCCCGTTTCGGATGTACATGAACTCACGGCAAAACAGATCTCACAGATGGTCTGGTATTTTGTCGATGGTATGAGAAAGGGCAAGACAGAAGCCCCTTTCAGCGAGCGAGAAAATTTTTTCGAATTTCACACCGCTTTCGCGGAACTGGACACGGTATTCCTGCAGAG
>CAJBPC010000604.1 GCA_903957405.1 uncultured bacterium
AGTCAAGCAGACTAATACGCTTCAATGTTCGTATTTGTACGGGAAGAAAATTTACAGATTACCTGCCGGAAATCACGTTTTTGTTATGCACAACACCCCACGGATTGTCCTTTCACATTAACTTGCAACCATGCAAGAATACCTGAAAGGCCTGAATGACAGACAACGGGAAGCAGTGTTACACATGGATGGGCCCCTTATGATCATTGCCGGCGCCGGTAGCGGTAAGACGAAGGTCCTCACCACGCGGATCGCACATCTCATGGCCAATGGAGTCGACTCATTCCGAATCCTAGCCCTGACATTCACCAATAAGGCCGCCAAAGAGATGAAGGACAGGGTAGAGAAGATATTGGGGAACAGCGAGGCTAGAAACTTGTATATCGGCACATTTCACTCCGTGTTCGCTCGCATTCTCCGAAGTGAAGCCCAACGGCTGGGCTTTCCGCAAAGCTTCACGATCTATGATACCGATGACGCTAAAAGCGTGGTGAAAACCGTGATCAACGAACTCGGTCTGGATGATAAACACTACAAACCCTCCACCATCTACAATCGCATTTCCTCCGCTAAAAATGCACTGGTGGGCCCGGAAGACTATGCAAACGATCATTATCTTCAGCAAGAAGACGCCAGAACTAACCGACCGGCCATTTCAAAAATATATGACGCATATGTGAAACGGTGTTTCAAGAACGGAGCAATGGATTTCGATGATCTACTGCTGAAATTCTATGATCTGCTCAAGAATTACCCCGATAGCCTCCATAAATATCAACACAAATTCCGTTATATCCTGATAGATGAGTACCAGGATACCAACCCGGCTCAATACGAAATCATCAAACTCCTGGGAGCCGCTCACGAAAATGTTTGCGTGGTCGGTGACGACGCCCAGTCCATTTACTCTTTCAGAGGTGCGACAATCGAAAATATACTGCAGTTCCAAAAAGATTACGAAGAAGTGCATGTAGTCAAACTGGAACAGAACTACCGCAGTACTAAACACATCATAGAGGTCGCAAATCAGGTCATCGGCAACAATAAAAACCAAATACCGAAAGCGCTCTGGACGGATAACGCAGAAGGTGAAAAAATCCAGGTCGTGCGGACCATGACCGACAACGATGAAGGCAAGTTCGTGGCAGACACGATCCAGGAACAGAAACTGCGCAATCATTTCTTCAACAAAGACTTCGCCATCCTATATCGCACCAACGCACAAAGCAGGGCGTTTGAAGAAGCCCTTCGAAGAATGGCCATTCCCTACATCATTTTCGGAGGCATCAGCTTCTATCAAAGAAAAGAGATAAAGGACTATGTGGCCTACCTGCGCGTACTCATCAATCCAAAAGATGAAGAAGCACTCAAACGCATCATCAATTACCCCGCCCGTGGCATCGGAAAAACCACAGTCGATAAATTGATCCTGACGGCGAACGAGAACAACCTAAGCATGTGGGATGTCCTCTGCCAAGCTGCCAAATTCGGATTCCGCTCTTCGACACTTGAAGTCATCGAAAATTTTGTCTTGATGATCAGAAGTTTCGCAAGCATGCTCAACGAAAAAAATGCATATCAGGTAGCGGTGCATATCGGCAAACAGACCAATATCGTGCGCGAAATGTTCAACGACAAAAGCACAGAAGGTGTTCAGCGTTACGAGAATATACAGGAACTGCTCAATTCGATCAAGGAATGGGTGGATGATCAGGAGAACAGGGCCCAGATAGATATTGATGGTGTGCTTTTGGACACTGAAGCCTTTAACGATGAAATGAACGAACCAAAGGAAGCACCAAACCTTTTCAGTGAAACACCCAAAGAAATGCCCATGGAAAGGGCTGTCCAGAATGCAACCCTTGCCGCATACCTGCAACAGATCACGCTGCTTACGGATGCTGACAATAAAGACGAACACTCCGATACGGTCAAAATGATGACAATTCACGCCGCCAAAGGACTAGAGTTCTCCTGCGTGTTTGCCGGCGGGTTAGAGGAGTCTCTCTTCCCAAATGCCATGAGCATCAATTCACGCGAAGAACTGGAAGAAGAAAGAAGATTGTTCTACGTAGTCATCACCCGCGCAAAACAAAGACTCTGGATATCATACGCAAACACTAGGTACAAATTCGGACAAGTGATACAAAACGAACCAAGCAGGTTCCTCGATGAACTTCCAGAGGAATTTCTAGACCGAAGCTATGCAGGAGGCGGACTGCGTAACCAAGGCAGCAAATACGGCGAACGACCCGCTTCTGATCGGATGCGCGGCTGGGGTAATGCCGACAGTCAATCGGAAAAACGACAAACAGGTCCCGGCAATCAAAGACAATCCTCAAACAGTACACCAAGTAAACCATCTTATCTGCCTTCCAAACCGGCTCCACC
>CAJBPC010000605.1 GCA_903957405.1 uncultured bacterium
CGCCTTGTATCCTGCAAGCGGGATCTCGGCTGCCTCCTCCTTGAAATGCTTGTGCAGCAATGCTTTCGCAAGGATGACATCGCATGGCTGATGGGTATACGTGTTGTATGTCCTGACCCGTGCATACTCAATATTTTTCCCAACTGTCAGGCCGAGGTTGGAGGGCAATGTCCATGGAGTGGTTGTCCAGGCAAGCATGAAGACCTCTTCGCCTGGGGTACTATCAAAAAGAAAAGCCGATGTATCGTCGCTGTGTACCCTGAACATTGCTATACAGGATGTGTCTTTCACGTCTTTATAGGTCCCCGGCTGATTCAGTTCATGGGAGCTCAGCCCTGTTCCGGCAGCAGGCGAATATGGTTGTATGCTGACGCTCTCATAAAGCAGGCCCTTATCATACAATTGCCTCAGGCACCACCATAGCGACTCGATGTAGTCATTCTCAAACGTTACATATGGATTGTCGAGGTCCACCCAATAACCCATCTTCCGGGTCAGTTCATCCCATTTGTCTTTGAAACGCAGCACGACCTCCCGGCATTTGAGGTTGTAATCCTCTACGGATATCTTCTTACCGATATCTTCTTTGGTGATACCCAGTTCCTTTTCCACGCCAAGTTCCACGGGCAGGCCATGCGTATCCCAGCCGCCCTTTCGCTTCACTTGAAACCCCTGCATCGTCTTGTACCGGCACACGAGGTCCTTCAGTGTCCGGGATATCACGTGATGGATACCCGGCATGCCGTTGGCACTGGGTGGCCCTTCATAAAACACGAATGGTTTCGCCCCATCACGAAGTGTTACACTTTCTTCAAAAGCCCCTTGCCGGCCCCATTCTTCAAGCATCTCCTTTTCAATCAGTGGCAGGTTCAGTTGCTGGTACTCACGGTATTTATGCTGCATGTTGATTCAAAGTGTGCAAAGGTAAAGAATATGACCAAAGGCGGGTGCGGCAAGGGCCTCAAAGGACGGATAAAAAAAGGGCCGGACATTGATATCCGACCCAATATGACGCTTTGATCCCTTTTCTGCTCAGAACTTTAGACTGCCATTCGGCTGATAGGCAAATCGGAAAGTATAAAAACGCTGTTTCCGGAGCTTATCATCCTCAGATGCCGTTGAAGCGGGAGTGACCCCACCTCGGTAATAATTAAGGATCTCGACTTTCGCAAATTTCCCGGTTCCCGTGCGGATCACGAGCACCCTTCCTGGTATGGCGGTGACCAGATTTACAGGAGCGTTATACACATACCAGCCCTTGTTGCTGCCGTTTGGCACTGCGTAGGAAGCGGGGGCATTGTCGACCCTGAATGTGGAATCGGAAGGGATCGTCTTCAGATCATCGAAGAGTCCTGTGAAGACGAAAGCCCCTCCGACACCCGGTCCACTGTTGCCACTGTTGGTGATGATGGAGGTGCCCCTGAAACCTATATCCCATTTGTTGCTGGCGGAGTCGGCAGCAGATACGGCGGCATTGCGTTCGAGGCTGTACAAAGTGTATTTCCCTGAACCATAGGGCTGGCCGGTGACGGCGATTCCCAGGATGGTGTCTGCCGTCAGGTCCTTGACCGTCGCAGTCGTCACCACACCGACATCCGCCGTTGGCGCATCATTTTTATCACAGGAGAACATGAACACAGAAACCATAGAGAGCACTACACTCACAGATCGGATAGCTTTCATGATGTTTATTGTTTTGATGGTTGTTTGCTTTTAAGAAAATTTGCTGACAGTGACAGGTACCAGTTCGCACCGGGCATGCCCGGCAGGTTCTCAGGGTCCTTGTAATTGAATAAATTATCGACACCGCCCTTGATCCCGAGGACGGGAGACAGCTGCCTTCCAAGTGCAAGATTCGCCTGCAGGTATCCCTTTGCAAACTCATCCTCACGGTTGATGATACCGTTCCCATCGATATCGGAAACGCCCCAACGGCTTCGGTAGATGAGCCTTGCATTCGCAAACCAACGGCTGTCGGAGCTTTCCAGGAATACCTTCAGATTGGCCATATGCTTCGACCTGCCGGGAAGGCCTGCGTATTCTGACCGTGTGAGCCGCGAAGAAAGTCCGCTGGAGATATCCCGCTTATACACTTTCCCCTCGGAAATTTCCGTCAGCACATTTTTTTCAGCCGTCACAAGCAACTGATAACCACCCGACACCCTGATTTGCTTATGGACCTGCCAATTCCCTTCCAATTCGAGCCCCTGTGTGAAGGCACTGCTGATATTCAGGTAGCTGAAGATCTGACCGCCATTTTTCTTGTACGCTATGATATCCGTCAGAATAAGATTCTCGATATCGTTTCGGTATAAGTTGATGCGGGCATTCCATCTGGCGGAGGGATCGAACTGCAGGCCGAGGTTAATGCCTGTGGATGTCTCAGGTTTGAGCTCCGAAAGCTTGCCGTATGCGGGAAGAATCTGATCGATCTGCCCGTCGGACTGCAACCGCATGATCTCATCTGCGGCCACCAAAGATCCGAACACAGAATAGCTTCCCGCCGCGATGTTGGTGAAGTTGAGGAAAAGCTGCCTGAAGTCAGGTGCCTTGAACCCACGGCCCGCAGAAGCATTCAGCCTCCATGTAGGGTTCATCCGGTATTGCAGGGCGAGCTTGGGGCTCCAGACGGAAGCATAGGCGCTGTTATGGTCATATCTCAGTCCGGCGGTGATGGTAAGCCGTTCCAATGCCCGCCATTCCTGCTGTATGAAAAAATATCCAATCTGGTTGCTGCGAAGCGTCTCCAGACTATCATACCGGTTCGAACGGACTGACTCGAAAATCATGCCGCCACCTGCATTCATCGAAAGACGATCGGTGAAGTCAACATCTGTCTGGTTTTCTATGCGGCTGAATGACTGGCGAAAACGGTCATTATAGTTATTGAGTTCTCCGCGCACATCCAGGTTCTGTTCGGAAGCAAAGCGTGAAAGATAACCCCGCAGTGAAGTTTTCACTTTTTTGTTGAAGCGATGGGTCAGTGTAGGGGTGATATTCAGGTCGCGATTGATCTCACTGCCCTTCGACAATAACTGGCTGCCCAGGTTTTGTACCACGATCGAATTGGTGATATCCTCATGATTGTAGCGGATGCCCAGGCGAAACTGCGTGGCGGGTGAAAAATCATATCCCAGCTTGAACTGGTTCGTAAGCCTCCAGAAAGGCTCCACTGTTTTTTGAATCGAGTTCGGCAGCAGGCTATAACCTTCTGTGCTGTTGCTGTTCACAAATCCGGAAAGTGACATTTTCCCCACCCGTGTGGCGGCTTCTGCGGATGCGTCGAAGGTGTTGAAACGCCCATATCTGATGTCGGCGTGGAGTTTCCTCACCCCCGCACCGTCGGTGATGATATTGATAACGCCCGCGAGCGCCTCAGATCCATAAAGACTCGAAGAAGGACCTTTCACGATCTCGATCTTCCTGATGTTTCCTACCGTCAGGCGAGATAGATCGAGGACTCCACCCATCCTGCCTATGACGGGTTCTCCGTCGATCAGGATCAGCGTATAATCGGGAGAAAGCCCCTGCATCTGAACGCCCCTTCCGAAACCCTGGGTGATGAAAAGACCTGTCTGCTCGCCCAGGATGTCATGCAATCTCAAGGAACCACTCTCCGTGATCATCTTCTGAGAAATCAATGTCACAGGCACTGATGTGTTCCCCATCAACCTTTCAGAACGGGTAGCGGTGACCACAACCTCCTGCATGTCACGCCCGATCATGGTATCGCGCCTGTCAGGCACCTGTGCCTGAACGGTAAACGCCAGGATCAGGAAAAATACAATGTTTGCAGATCGCATCATGCTTTAAATGGACTGCAAAATTCCGTAAGGGTCACTCATGATTTATCATGAGAATGTCACAAGAGCCATACGGAAAATGAAATGACGCAGGCATGACATTGCGACATCCCACAAAGACAATACCCGCCAACTGGGGCGGGTATTGTCAAACATATAGGACTGGAGAAACGGACTCGTGTCGATCATGATACTTCATGTCTTGTTGAGCGTTTGACATGTGTTTCCGCTGCTGTGGCTTTCATGTCATTTTTTTCATCAAAGACGATAGGAATCATTTTCACATTGGTATGCTCGAAAGACTTGTGTTGACGGTATTCCGGAACGATTAAGCGAATCAGCGTGCGGATGGTTTTGTCATCACACTCTTTTGCGGCATCAATGAAGCGTTCAAGCATATCCGCGAATTGCGGATCGATATCGCTTCGCTGGGCTTTCATGATTTTGGGGTGATGAGTCGGCAGAAGGTTCTCGGAACTCTTGAAAAGTTCTTCATACATCTTTTCACCCGGCCTGAGGCCGCTGAACTCGATGGCGATGTCATGGTCCGGTCTGAAGCCTGCCAGCTGGATCATCTTCCGTGCAAGTTCCAGTATCTTGACAGGCTTACCCATGTCAAAAACGAAAATCTCACCGCCCTTGCCGATCACGGCCGCTTCAAGCACTAGGCTGCTGGCTTCCGGGATGGTCATAAAGTAACGGGTGATCTGAGGATGTGTGACGGTCAACGGACCACCCTGAGCGATCTGCTGTTTGAAAAGCGGCACGACTGAACCATTCGATCCAAGTACGTTCCCGAAGCGGGTTGTGATGAATTGTGTCTGGCAAGTGGATGATAGCGATTGTACGTATATTTCTCCGATGCGTTTGCAGGCACCCATCAGGTTGGTGGGGTTAACCGCCTTATCGGTGGAGATCATCACGAATTTTTCAACCTGGTTGACCTGTGCGGCATCTGCCAGATTGCGTGTGCCGAAAACATTGGTGAGGGCCACTTCAGAGGGATAGTCTTCCAGAATGGGTACATGTTTATAGGCTGCAGCATGAAAGACAAAGTGCGGCTTATGCTTCCGGAAGATGTTATCGATGCGTTTCTTTTCGCGGATGGAAGCAAGCTCTATGCACAGTTCAAACTCAAGGTCAAGTTTGCCGAGTTCTAACAGGATTTCATGAAGACCGGTCTCAGACTGATCCAGGAGGACCAGCTTCCCAAGCTTGTACCTGCAAAGCTGACGGCAGATATCGCTACCGATGCTTCCGGCCGCACCGGTCACCAGCATGACCTTACCCTCGAGATCCATCCTGGATTTCTCAGCCAGCAATTCGATCTTTTCGCGGCCCAGCAGCGATTCGATGGAGAGTTCCTTAAGCTGTCTACGGTTGAAGATCCCCTTTATCCACTGGCTTAATGGCGGAATTTCAGTAACATGTATACACCTTCTGATGCACAACTGGCTCAGCAAAGTCTTTTGCGAGGGATCCAGATCGACGGAAAGTATGATCTCCTTCACTTTGTACCGAAGAAGGTAGGCTTCGACCGTTTTCATGTCTGAAGAAATGATGCGCTTGCCATTGAGTACTTTACCGACTTTTTCCGGACTGTCATCAATGAAAGCCACGACCCTGCAATTGGATTTTTTATCGAATTCGATGGCTTTCTTAGTGGCCAGTCCGATATCTCCCGCACCATAGATTAGTACGTTGTCTTTTTGCACAAGGCCTCTCACTGCGCGTTGGTAGACTTCCTTGACCAGCAGTCGGAAACTTGCCATGAGCAGCGTGATGACGATCGTGTTGATCATCAAGGTTGCCACTTCGAAAGCGATCCCCACCCCCAACCGGGAAGTGAAGAGAGGAAGCACCGCCATCCAAAGGATGAAATGCAGTGCGGAAAATCTAAGGACTGTGTAGATGTCACGGAGTTCAGAATAACGGATGAGTCCGTGATGTGTCTTGTTGATCAGCATGCTGGCGGAGCTGATGACCGCGTTGACTGCCAGCATGACGATGATGTCATTGAGCGTAAGATGGAGCACCCTGATCCTGAAAACCATCAGGATGGTGAAGATCACTGCAAGTGCAGAAAGGATCTGCTCGATGAAAAATATCACCCACCGGGATGTGACATTCTTGAATGCGCGGTCCGTCAAAAAAGATTTCATTGTGGTACGAATGAGGTTGCTGTTTTCTTTACGATGTCGATAGCGTTGTGGCTCTTAGGGATCAGACATACGGAAATTCAACAGGAGGATGGATCCGGTTTGACGATAGGAGGATTGACGGCAGGGTGCGGTCTTGGGTGGGCTTTTACGAGAGGATGTGACGGATCGGATAAAAGGTGGCGGCGCTGGTGCCGATTATATTCAGAGGAGGTTTGTTATGTAGGATATCGAACGGATGTGTAAATATTCAACAGATTTTTTTCTTTTGCAATAGTATAAAGATTTTATTTTTTTATCGGCACTAAAAGACCCTGGTCAGGGAGATAAAGCCTCCGGCGGCATTATTCAATAGTGCTCCGTTATCCAATGCGAACAAGGATCGAACCTGCCATCCATCCTTGAGGGGAAGGCCTGCTTCTATACTGATGGAACGCTGGCTGACGGCAGGAAAGCGGCCGTTGGTTTCATATAGTCCTAGATTTTTAGAAATGGAAAAGCGAGCCTTGAGCATGAGGTTGTCGACTGCTGCTTCGGCACCGATATGAAAGAGTGTGAGCCTGTTGTTGGAAAAGAAATTCCGGCCGCTTCCCTTGGGCAATTCTTCCCGCATATCCGACTTTCGGCTGATGAAAGGGTTGCCCATGGTATTGCCGAGGTATGAGCTTCCGTTGATGAAGAACTCATGATTATAATAGTTGTCGTAGTTATACGGCCTGCTGGAGACATAGGCTTGATCGACTGTCCGAAAGTATTCCAATACCAGTTTTCTGAAATGGAATCCTCCGTCTGCAGGCTGTTTGTTCGTGATGCTGACACCGGTAAGTCCATCAGAGAGGCTGCCGTTCTTGAAGGAGTTCTCACTCTCATATAGCACTTGATGATATAGGAGCGTGTTGACCTTGTCGCCATTGATCTCGAGTCCGAAGTCGATCGAACCCTGATGATTGCCCACGTTGGTGGTGAAGGCGGAATTGGGTTTATAGATGTAATTCTTACCGGTCAGCACGTACATGTATGTCTGGAAGGGGGTGAGCGTGTAGGCAGATCCCCACATGTCATTGCCATTCACCCAGAAAGCCTGGTGTACCACACCCGCGATGCCCCGAACTTTCCAGCCCGGCTTGCCGATTCGCATGTGAAGGGATTTCTGGTGGTAGTAGGAAGTCAGTTGCTTGACATTGTTCGTTATATTTATCGGTGAATTTCCCATCCAGCCCTGCACGAAATTACCCTTGAAGGCGAGAAGGCTGTCGAATATCGGGAATGAATATTCAGGAATGGAAATGCCGATCTTCGGAATGCCGGCCGCATTGCCTGACACCGTGAAAGAACCGCTGCCAAGGGTGGTATCCATAAGTCCAAATACATCCCTAGACCGTCCGGCCTTGAGCTCAAACATTTTCCATTTGACCTTTGCGTATGCTTCTATCAGCAAGGCTTCTGCGATCTTACCCAAGTTCGTTCGCATTTGAAGGCCTACACCCCAATCGACTTTTCGGATGGTATCCCGGTCGTAATCCCTGACATAGGTGCCGATGGCTGACAGGGATGTCCCGTTCAATGGGATGCTTCCATATTGCAGCGACCGCATCCAAAATGGTACGGACTCCCCGGTCTGCACCGCCTGCACTTCCACCATGCCAAAACTGGTCTCGGTTTTATATCTTTTTTCAACGGTATCCAGTATTGGAAGCGGCTGGCCATAAGAGTCGGCGGCAGCGATAAGGCTCAAGGTTGCAAACAATAAGAATCTGGACATGCTTAAAGACATTAAGGTTCGGAATCTGGTACCGGTTCATCACGGAATCGATCTGTGGCGAAAAATAGAAACAATATC
>CAJBPC010000606.1 GCA_903957405.1 uncultured bacterium
AGATTCAGCAGGAGCTGGTCGTGTAAGACCTGCCGAGGCAAAGATAGGGAAATATCCTTGACGGAAAAGCAGTTTTAGCATGGAGCATGAAGGATGAAAAAAATGCCGGGGCCAACTACGATTTTGTACGGGTCACAGAGCCGGGCTGAAGATCGTGTTGAAGGAAATCGGTTTTTGCTTCCCTTTTGGGTTTTACAATATGATGCTGGAGATGTAGAAGTCAGCTGAGCGAGCTGCTTTTTTGTTTTACAGCCGCTGGAGAGCTTTAAGCAGCCGATTTTAGTCGCAACAGGGCATACCTTCCCGTACCCATGCAGCTTCATCACAGCACAGGACAATGTTTTTTTGGCCCCGTCAAATACCCAGGCAGGCAACCGCCTACCATCAAAGCTTTCGAGCGCAATGAGCTTACCGTTTTTACAGCAAGGATACCGCCGGTGCAGACATTGAACGGCCGCCGCTATAGGAACACATACCCGCATATGGTTCCACTTGCTGGCAGGCGCGGTTCAGAGAGGTTTTGAAGGATTAAACCCATGAAGTACATTTCAAAAAAATGGATCCACTGTACATTTATATACTTGTTTACATCATTCCGCCCAGCTCATCAAGTAATCATTGTTCTCGAGGGCCTGTGCCTGTTTGGTGACCATGAGCGGGTGAAATGTGTCGACCATGACGGCCAGTTCTCCTGTTTCCTTTTTGCCGATGCTTTTTTCCACAGAACCGGGATGCGGGCCGTGAGGGATGCCTGCAGGGTGCAGGGTGATCATGCCGCGGGTCACATTCTTTCGGCTCATGAAGTCGCCATCGACATAATAGAGCAACTCGTCGCTATCGATATTGCTATGGTTATATGGGGCCGGGATGGCCTGTGGGTGGTAGTCGTAAAGCCTGGGCACGAAGGAGCACACGACGAAGTTATTCGCCTCGAATGTCTGGTGTACCGGCGGGGGCTGGTGTACCCTGCCGGTGATGGGTTCAAAGTCATGTATGCTGAAGGCATAAGGGTAGCAGCAGCCATCCCATCCGACGACGTCGAATGGATGATGCGCATAATGGAGGCCGTACATCATTCCTTTCTTCTTGGTACGGATGAGGAAATCGCCCTTCTCATCGAAGGTTTTGAGTGCCGAGGGCGTGCGGATATCCCGTTCACAGTAGGGCGCATGTTCCAGGAGTTGACCGTATTTGCTTGTATATCGTTTGGGGTAGCGGATGGAGCTGAACGATTCAACGATGAACAGCCGGTTATCTTCCGTTGCAAAGCTGATCTGATAGATCGTCCCCCTTGGAATGACCAGGTAATCTCCATAGCCGAAAGCAAGTTCACCGTACAGGGTGTACAGCACCCCGGATCCTTCATGCACGAAGATCATCTCATCGGCATCGGCGTTCTTGTAGAAATAGTCCTGCATCCCTTCCTGCGGTGCTGCCAGCACGATATGGCAATCGTTGTTCACGAGGACTGGTATGCGGCTGGCAAGGAAATCCCTGATGGGCAGCAGATCGAATCCTTCGAAGCAACGGTGCCGGAGCATCTTTTCCTCCGCGATATCCGGGGCCACGCTGTATTGGGGTTCCGTTTTGATGATCTGCGTCGGAGGATGGCAATGATAGAGCAAGGTATAATCGTTCGAGAAGCCTTCGGTGGAGAACAGCTGCTCAGAATACAGCGAACCATCAGGCTTGCGGACTTGTGTGTGGCGTTTATGGGGTGTTTCACCCATTCTCTGGTAATGCGGCATGGTATTGAAAAGTGTTTATGCGAATAATGCGTTTCCTGTCAGTTGAATGACTTGTCAGGGATTGACAATGCAGACGAGATCAGCAGAGGGAAAGTTCGAGCGTGGACAGCAGAAATACGTATTTCCACTTCCGTTTATCGATCCAATATGTGAAATTGCGGTAGAATGGCATTTGCTTCTGATGATTTTTAAAGATACAACAGTTTTTATTTGAAAAAGATCGGACTGATCTCAGACACGCATGGGTATCTTGACGATGCCGTCTTCAGGCATTTCGAAAGCTGTGATGAAGTCTGGCATGCGGGTGATTTCGGCAGCATGGAGCTTGTGGAGAAGCTGGAAGCCTTCAGGCCGTTGCGGGGCGTATTCGGGAACATCGACGGGCAGGAGGCAAGGAATCGATTTCCGGAGATCCTTCGGTGGGACTGTGAGGAGGTTCCCGTACTCATGATGCATATCGGCGGCTATCCGGGCAGATACGCGAAAGCCGCAAAAGCGTTGCTGAAGGACCGATCGGCGAGACTCTTCATCACCGGGCATTCGCATATCCTGAAGGTCATGTTCGATCCGGGGATCGATTGCCTGCATATGAATCCCGGCGCTGCCGGCCGGCAAGGATGGCATAAAGTTCGCACCCTGCTGCGATTTTCAATCGAAGGAAAAGATATACGGGACTGCGAGGTCATAGAACTGGCAGGCCGTTGGTAATAGATCAAACATCCGTCATGGAACTGCAACCCAAACACCTGCGAAACACTCTTGCCGAGCTGATCCCCCTCCGTCTCGGTGACTTCGAAGAATTGTACGCCGTAGCGTCAGATCCCTTGATCTGGGAACAACACCCGAACCCGGATCGATACAAACAGGAAGTATTCAAGGTCTTTTTTGAAGGCGCACTGGCGTCAGGCGGGGCATTCCTCATCAGGGATCCTTCGAGTGGCACAGCCATCGGCTGCACCCGCTTTTATGACCATTTGCCCGAGCGTCGCGAGGTAAAGATCGGATACACTTTTTTTGACCGTACCTGCTGGGGGCGATCCATCAATCCTGCTGTAAAAAGCATGATGCTGGAGCATGCTTTCCTGTATGTGGACCAGGTGATCTTCCATGTAGGGGTCAATAATATCCGATCCCGGAAGGCAATGGAAAAACTGGGAGCGGTCAAAATGGGGGAAGAAGACATTGCCTATCACGGAGAACGGGAAAATCGAAATGTCGTTTACCGGATCCTGAAGGGTGACCGAAGCGCATGACAGGGATGGCCGTGAAAAAAAAATAATTGCGCGATAAATGATTAAATTGTCACTCTAAAAAATCAGATTCTACATGGGCCGGATCTTTGCCGTTTTCTTTTTTGTTTCAATGCTTTCCGCCTGCCGGGAAGATGACTCCGTTCTGACAAA
>CAJBPC010000607.1 GCA_903957405.1 uncultured bacterium
CCGGGTTGGTCTTCCCAGCCAGTTTTGTATAGAAATGTTCTTTGGCGTCGACGCCTTTTACGTTCAGGGAAAGTTGTTTGTAGGTATCCAGGACCTGTTGGTATTCCCCTTTTCGCAGCAGTCCATTATCGACAAAAATGCCGAAGAGCCGGTCGCCGATCGCTTTTTGGATCAGCGTGGCCGCGACGGTGGAATCAACCCCCCCGCTAAGCCCCATTACTACTTTTCGGTCCCCGATCTGTTCCCGGAGGGCATTGACCGTGTCGGTGATGAAATGCGCCGGTGTCCAATCGCCACTGCATCCGCAGATCTCTACGAGGAAATTTCGTAGGATATGCTTTCCATGCTCGGAGTGGTACACTTCCGGATGGAACTGGAATCCATAGAGTGGATGCCCATCGCCATCCGACTTTTTGAATGCCGCCACCGGGATGGAATCGGTCGTCGCCAGGATCTCGAAGCCGGCAGGCAGTTCCAGGATGGAGTCTCCATGGCTCATCCAAACCTGCGACCGGAGTGGAACGGATTGCCAGATGACATCGTTCTTTTCAATCTGCAGAAAAGCCCTGCCGTATTCCCGTTTTTCGGATCTTTCCACGCGACCACCTGCATGTTTCGCCGTCAGCTGTGCTCCGTAACAGATGCCCAGTACTGGAAGCCGTGCCACAAGCGCCGCAACATCCAAGATGGGCGCATTCTCATCGTTGACGGAGAACGGGGATCCTGAAAGGATGATTCCTTTCAATTCAGGACCCGTTTCGAATGGCTTGTGCCAGGGGATGATCTCGCAGTAAACATTTGCCTCGCGGACGGCACGGGCTATGAGCTGGGTGTACTGAGAACCGAAGTCAAGGATGAGTATTTTCTCTGTCATATGAAGCCGCGAAGGTACAATATTAGGGCTGCTTTTTCTTGTTTTATGCCCTGATCATATACTGGATCGGAGCCCTACATTATCATGTACTTTCCATTGATTTCTTTTGATCATGTGCGCTGCTGTTCGTGCATCTGATTTTTTATCAACCTTTGCCGATGAATTGGAAAGAGCGGTTTCTGCTTATCATACTGGCTGTCATAAATTTCACCACAATCCTTGATTTCATGATCATGATGCCGCTTGGGAGTTTTCTCATGCCGCATTTTGCCATTTCTCCGATGTATTTCAGCATGATCGTGGCGGCGTATCCCCTTACGGCATTTTTTTCCGGGCTTTTTGCGGCGTTCCATGTGGACCGGTATGATCGCAAAAAAATCCTACTGTATGCATATGGGGGATTTCTGGCGGGAACACTCTGCTGCGGAATCGCTCCGAGTGCATTGCTGTTGATGGCGGCAAGGGTGGTGACAGGGGTTTTCGGCGGACTGATCGGTGCTCAGATCCTGTCGATCATCGCAGATGTATTCCCATATGAAAAACGTGGGCGGGCGATGAGTGCGGTTTTCATCGCGTTCGCGGCAGCTTCCGTGGCCGGTGTGCCATTCAGCCTCTATCTTGCGGGGATTTTCAGCTGGCATGCACCATTCCTCTTCATCGGCGTACTGGGCTGGCTCCTGGTGCCGCTCATGATCCGTTTTCTGCCTGCCGTCAGACAGCATCTTGGAGACAATCCTGAAGCACCCCTCTCCGTCAGGGAAGTCATCGTAGGCATCCTCGGCAACAGAACCCAGCTGAATGCACTGCTGCTCTCGGGAATGCTCATCTTCGGGCATTTCATGCTCATCCCTTTTATCAATCCGTACATGGAGTTCAACAAGGGATTGCCCCGAAGCCAGACACCCCTCATATACATGACCGGTGGCGCCAGTGCACTGATCGCATCCTTTGTCATAGGAAGGATCACAGACCTCTATGGAAAATACAAGGTATTTCTTGCAGCGGTTGTTTGCTCCATATTCCCCATCCTGATCATCACGAACATGCCGCAGATGCCGCTGTATGCGATGCTGTCGGTGTTCGGTCTGTGGTTCGCGGCCTCCACTGCCCGCTCCATACCGGCACAGGCAATGATCAGCACCGTCGTAGAACCTTCCGCCAGGGGACGTTTCATGAGTTTCAATTCCTCCGTGCAGCAGCTCAGCACCGGCCTGGCATCCATCCTGTCCGGCGTGATTGTGGATAAAGCCCCGGATGGACGGATCCTACATTATGATAAAGTCGGATTCCTCAGTGCCGCCATCGTCGCATCCACCATCATACTCGGCAAGAGACTTGCCCGACGACAACATCTGGATTGACCCTGCATGGCAGGATGAAAGTCGGGTATGGATTGCTCGGTGGCCGTACCGGTATCTTGGAGTGCCGGGCACGATTTACGAATGCGTAGGCCGTGTATACCGCTCTAATTCGAATCCGGACCTACTTTCCGCGTTGTGCCTGATCCGGCGAATATGCGTCAATTGTTTCAGGAATCATCAGCGGATATTCCTGCGGGTGCGATGCGTAAAAGGGTTTGGCCCGGCAC
The DNA here is from genome assembly GCA_903957405.1 of uncultured bacterium. Lineage (GTDB taxonomy): Bacteria > Bacteroidota > Bacteroidia > Chitinophagales > Chitinophagaceae > Pollutibacter. The sequence goes on from CAJBPC010000607.1 coordinate 2,463, forward strand.
ACAGACGGATCATTTTTTATTCCTGCATGGCATCAGATCGTCGAAGGACATTCCCGGGATGCCGGCAATGCGGTGGAAAAGAATTGGTGGGGGAATTCGGGTGCCGTGAGGGATGGGCAAAAAAAAACCGCTGCAAGACAGCGGCTTTTTTGGGAAGAACCCGGAATTATTTAGATGCCAGGGCGTTGTATTTCAAGGTCAGGCTGCTCTTGAGGTTGCTTGCCTTGTTCTTGTGTATCACGCCTGTCTTGGCAAGCTTGTCGATGCGACTGATCACAGTAGTAAGCTTTTCGCCTGCTTCCTTTGGATCCGTCAATGTCTTTAGGTTGCGGATGGCATTCCGGGTGGTCTTGCCCTGATACCTATTCCTCGCCCTGCGCTTTGAAGCCTGACGAACATCCTTTTTGGTTGCCTTATGATTTGCCATGATCTTTTCGTTTCTGAATTTGGGAATGCAAAGTTATTTCCAAATTGCCGAATTACCAAATCCTTCAAGTGCTTTCATGAAAAACAGGGGAGTGGAGAAGTTTTTTTTTATGGGCAATCCCTCTTAATCGCCCATCTGCGGGCCTTCTCAGCAATTTCATTATGATCCGCGCTTACGCATGTTTCGGCGTAAACTTTTATTGCCCGATATTTGTAGTCCTGTTGATTTTCTGAAATCCAAGAATTACATGAAGGATTTTTCTTACATAACTAGTGCGCATCCGACTTTTGTGGAGCATCAATATCAGGATTTTCTCAAAGACTCCTCCTCGGTTGATCCGGAATTAAAGAGATTTTTCGAAGGTTTCGATTTTGCCATGACCTATTCGGCGGGATTGTCAGGCGAAAAGGCCCCGGGCGTTCGCGTTGACGGACTGTCGGCCGGTGATGGGACAGACTGGAGAAAAGAACTGGGGGCCTATCGTATGATTCTTGGGTACCGGAATAAAGGGCACCTCATCGCGAAAACAAATCCCATCAGACCTCGCAAGGACAGGGGCGCGAATCTGGAACTTTCGTTTTTCGGGCTTTCAGATTCGGACCTCGACAAGGAATTCTATGCCGGCAATCTGATCGGTCTTGGCACCACCACCCTTCGGGAGATACTGGCGCATCTTTCACGCTGCTATGCCGAACATGTGGGCATCGAGTTCAAATACATCAGCAATCAGGAAAAGGTAGATTTCCTGACGCGGGAGATGGAACATGGCTTCATGCTGCCTTTGCCTTTGTCAAAGAAGAAAAGAATCCTGGAGAAACTCAATCAGGGTGTCATCTTCGAAAAATTCCTGCATACCAAATACATTGGGCAGAAGCGTTTTTCGCTCGAAGGCGGGGAGACGACCATTGCCGCATTGGATGCCATCATCCAGGCGGCTGCGGGCTATGATGTGTGTGAAATCGTGATCGGAATGGCGCATCGCGGCCGCCTCAATATACTGGCGAATATCATGGGGAAGACCTATGAACAGATCTTCAGTGAATTCGAAGGCACCGCCATTCCAGACCAGACCATGGGCAGTGGGGATGTGAAATACCACATGGGCTATGGCAGTGAGATAGAAACCGGGTCAGGCGGTAAGATGAGCCTGAAACTGATGCCGAATCCCTCCCATCTTGAAGCGGTGGATCCCGTGGTGCTGGGCTTTGCCCGTGCCAAGGCCGACCTCTTGCACGATAGTGAGTTCGATAGGATACTTCCGATTCTCGTACACGGGGATGCGTCTGTAGCAGGACAGGGTGTTGTCTATGAGGTCCTTCAGATGTGCAATCTTGAAGGATACTCCACCGGAGGCACGATCCATTTCGTCATAAACAACCAGATAGGCTTCACCACCGATTTCGATGATGCCCGCAGTGCCGACTATTGCACTTCCCTTGCCGCCATTGTCCAGTCACCTGTCATGCATGTGAACGGCGACGACCCTGAAGCAGTGGTCAAGTGCGTGGAGATCGCGGTCAAATACAGGCAACAATTCAACTCCGACGTGTTCATCGACATGGTTTGCTATCGCAGGCACGGACACAATGAGGGGGATGATCCGAAATTCACCCAACCGCGTCTATACGAACTGATAGAAAAACATCAGAATCCGAGGGAGGTTTATTCACATTTCCTGCTGGAGAACGGAGAATCCGAAGCCCGGAATCTGGCGAAGGATATGGAGAAGCAGTTCTGGGCAGACCTGCAGGAGCGCCTTGACGAAGTGAAACAGAATCCCCTGCCATACCACTACCAGCAGCCGGAACTCTGGTGGAAGAGCCTTAGAAGGGCGACGGTGGAGGATTTTGAAGGGTCTCCCCCGACGGGCATCTCCGAAGTCGCTTTGCAGACTGTTTTTGACGCCATGATGCGCTGGCCTGAGGGGTTCAAGCCGCTGCGCAAGCTCGAGAAATTGCTGCAGGATAAGGTTCGTTTGTTTCGGGACGAGCGGAAGTTGGACTGGGCCACCGCGGAACTGCTTGCCTATGGAAGCCTGCTGCTGGATGGGAAAGATGTGCGCATGAGCGGCCAGGATGTGCGTCGCGGGACTTTCTCGCATCGCCATGCCGTCCTTCGCGATGAGGTGAATGACAGGGCTTATAACCGCCTCAGTGATATTCCCGGCGCCCAGGGCGAATTCCGCATCTATAACTCCCTGCTGAGTGAATACGGCGTACTCGGTTTCGAGTACGGATATGCATTGGCCACACCACAGACACTGGTGCTCTGGGAAGCGCAGTTCGGTGATTTCTCCAACGGGGCGCAAACGATGATCGACCAGTTCATCGCCAGTGCAGAACAGAAGTGGAATCGGATGAACGGATTGGTGATGCTGCTTCCACACGGGTATGAAGGCCAGGGGCCAGAACACAGCAGTGCGCGAATGGAGCGCTTCCTCCAGATGTGTGCAGAGCTGAACATGGTCATCACCAATATCACCTCGGCCTCCAATTTATTCCACGCCCTTCGTCGACAACTCAGTTGGCCGTTCCGGAAGCCGTTGATCAATTTCTCGCCTAAGGCGAACCTTCGGCATCCGGGTACTTTTTCTGACCTGTCGGAATTCACCGGTGGAGCGTTCAGGGAACTCATAGACGACGCTCATGTCACCGATCCTTCGTCCGTGAAGAAGGTCCTGCTTTGCAGTGGGAAGATGTATTTCGAACTGCATGAATACAGGCAGAAGAATGCCGTCGCGGGTGTCGCGATCGTCCGGTTGGAACAAATCTATCCATTGCCTGTGGCGCAGATCAATGCACTCCGCAACCGATATGGGAGGGCGATCTGGTACTGGGTGCAGGAAGAACCCCTCAATATGGGGGCGGCCTCATTCCTGCAAGTGAACCTCAAGTCGTTCAGCTACGGGGTCATAAGCCGTCAGCCAAGTGCTTCCACTGCCACGGGACACAGCAAAGTCCATGCCTTGGAGCAGGCTGAACTGATCGAGACCGCTTTCACCATCTGAACGATCCAAAACGATAAATACTCTACAAACGATAAATCAACAGCATGATCGACATCAGGATACCCGCGGTAGGAGAATCCATCAGCGAAGTCACCCTTGTCAAATGGATTAGAAAGACCGGTGACTGGGTGGAGCGTGACGAGATGATCGCCGAACTGGAAAGTGAGAAGGCGACATTCGAAATAAACGCCGAAAAGGCGGGCATGCTGATGACCATCGCCCAGGAAGGCGACACGCTGAAAATCGGGGACGTGGCCTGTCGCATCGATGATGCGGCCTCGCGTCCGGAACAGCCCGTCGTTGCAGCCTTACCGGTGGCAGAGGGGAAACCGGCCCCCGCAGTTGTTTCCATCCCCGCCCCCGCAGCATCTGCAGATGTGAAGGCCACGCCTGTCGCTGCTGCGATCATGGCAGACAAGAAGGTGGATCCAGCAATGGTCAGCGCCAGTGGAAGCGGCGGCAGAATCATGAAGCAGGATGTTCTTGAAGCATTGGCCAACCCGGGCCGAAAGCCGGGCATGGCGCTTTTCTCCCGCAACGAGCGAAGGGAAAAGATGAGCAACCTCCGCAAGACGGTCGCACGCCGGCTCGTCGAGGCGAAGAACAGCACGGCCATGCTCACCACTTTCAATGAAGTGGACATGAGTCGAATCATGGACATCCGCTCGAAATACAAGGACAAATTCAAGGAGATCCACGGCGTCGGTCTTGGCTTCATGAGCTTCTTCACCAAGGCATGCACATTCGCATTGCAGGAATGGCCGGCGGTGAATGCATATATCGACGGGGATGAAGTCATTTATCATGATTTTTGCGATATCTCCATCGCCGTATCCGCACCGAAAGGACTTGTTGTTCCCATCATCAGGAATGCAGAAAGCCTCAGCATGATGGAGATCGAAAAAAAGGTCGTGCAACTGGCCGGAAAAGCCCGCGATAACAAACTCAGTCTGGAGGAAATGCAGGGTGGCACTTTCACCATCACCAATGGCGGTGTATTCGGCTCAATGATGAGTACGCCCATCATCAATATCCCGCAGTCAGCCATACTGGGCATGCATAAGATCGAAGAGCGGGCCGTGGTGGTGAACGGACAGATCGTGGCGCGGCCCATGATGTATCTCGCGCTGAGCTATGATCACCGCATCATCGATGGAAGGGAAAGCGTAGGCTTCCTGGTCCGAGTGAAGGAACTGCTCGAAAATCCGGAGCTGCTGCTCATGGGCAAAGACCCTGTGAAGAGCCTGCTGGAATTGTAAGTGCGATAACCATCGCCTCTAATATGTGAAATGAGAAAGTGTGTGCCATGCTGCACCACTTTCTCGTTTTTTTTCAAACAAACCCAACATCTATGTCCGCTTCCGGCAATAAATACGTATTGGCACATCTCAGGACTGCGGAGCAGATCCTTGCGCATTACGATGGTGCAGAACCCTTCAGCATTGTCCTAAAAGCATTTTTCCGGGATAACCGTAAGTTCGGATCTAAAGACCGGAAGTCCGTCAGCCAGCTTTGCTATGGATTTTTCCGCCTCGGCCGGGCATTGCCGGATCAGCCCATCAAGGAACGCATCATCGCCGGATGTTTTCTGTCTGCCACGCCACAGGACACCCTGATTCCGCTGGTCCGCCCCGAGTGGGTGAAATACCTGGAGGTATCCGTGCCGGAGAGGGAACAGGCACTCACGGATGCGTTTCCTGAATACAACTGCATGTCGGTCTTCCCCGGGTCCGGCTCTTTCAGTGAGGGCATTGATGCGGAAGCGTTCATC
>CAJBPC010000608.1 GCA_903957405.1 uncultured bacterium
GGTATCCTTCATGATTGCTTGCCAGATATCCAAGCAGCATCTTCAACTTTCTTTTTTTTATCATCTTTAAAACAAACCAACATGAGAAAAATCATGGCTCTGTTGGCCATTTTCGTGTTCGTAAGCGGACTGACATTTGCGCAGGTTCGTTCGATCACGGGAACGGTCAGAAACGACAAAGGGGAAGCGGTGCCCTTTGCAACCGTATCCGTCAAGGGTACCAATCGCACTGTAACGGCTGATGCACAAGGAAATTTCAGCATCAGTGCAAACACGGGCGATATGCTGGTCTTTTCATCTACCGGACAAAAAACCGGCGAAATAAAGGTCGGTTCAGGAAACACGGTGAATGCATCTTTGGGTTCAACCGAAGCATCACTTGACGAGGTAGTCGTGACCGCCCTCGGCATCAAACGAGAAAAGAAGGCGCTTGGCTATTCGATTCAGGAAGTGAAGGGTGAGAACTTGACGATTGCTCGTTCTGTGGATGTGAGTTCCTCCCTTGCTGGCAAGGTAGCCGGTGTACAACTGGTCGGTTCTCCCAGCTCGACATTTGACAATGCAAGCATACTCATCAGGGGTGTTACAGGTCTGGGTCCGGTGGCTCCGATATTCGTGGTGGATGGCACCATTACGGATCAGTCTGCCGTAATAATGGATAATGTGGAAAGCCTCAGCGTATTGAAGGGTCCGGCAGCCACCGCACTGTACGGTCAGCGCGCAGCCAACGGCGTGGTCGTCATCACCAGCAAGAAAGGCGTTCGGAAAAAATACACCAGCGTGGAAGTGAACAGCGGTGTCACGATCGAAAGCCTAGCGCTGCTGCCACCATACCAAAATTCATACGCAGGTGGATATACGTCAGCATCTTCCACCAAAGGATCGGCCTATGATGATGAGGGTTTTTACATCTTCAAGTACAATCCCGCCATCCACCCAAGCACCTGGTCTTCGTTCAACGGACAGCGCATGCTCGAATATGGAGCAGATGAGAGCTGGGGTCCGAAAATCAATGGTCAGGATTACCGCGCATACTACAGCTGGTATGACGGAGATGATTGGGGCAAGCTCTCCAAGCTCACCCCGCAGCCGAACAACGTGAGGGATTTCTTCCAGGCCGGCAGGAACATCAACAACAGCGTTGCACTCACCAGTGGCGGAGATACCTATAATTTCAGGATGTCTTATAACAACCAGAACCGTACACTGACCGTTCCGGAAGCCAAGCGCAACCTCCACCAATTGGGTATTAACGGCTCTTTCGATGTCGGCAAGCTGCTGACGTTCTCCACAGACCTCACCTATGTGCAGGATAACAGGAGGGGACAGCCGGCAGAAGGCTATCGCCTGGATGGACTGAACGTCACCCAAAACTTCAACCAGTGGTTCCAACGCCAGCTGGACATGAAAAAAATGACCGAATACCGCAATGCCGACGGAAGCCTGAACTCATGGAACATCGGTGATCCAAACAGCACCGGAGACCCTTCAGAATATCAGACCCCGCAATACTGGGACAATCCCTACTTTGTCGTCAAAGAGAACTACGGACTGAACAACCAGTCTCGCCTCTTGGGCAACGTCGGACTCAACATGAAGTTCAACAAACACATCAATCTTCAGTCGTTCGTAAGGATGACCCAACGGAATGGCGAGAATGATTTCAGGGTTGCCACCGGCGGGTTGAACCTTGACGGATACTCCGTTTCCATGGACCAGTACAGGGAGATGAACTATGAGTCCAACCTGATGTACAAGAACCAGTTCGGTGCACTTTCGGTGGACGGATTCCTGGGAGGCAATATCAGGTGGGAAACATTGTCCGGACACAATATGGCTACACAAGGCGGATTGAGCGCTCCGAATTATTTCGACATCACGGCCTCCATAGCCAGACCCAGCGTATCGCGTGATTTCTCCCGCAAAAAAGTGAACAGCGTTTACGGTAAGGTCAGCCTTGGCTACAACAACCTGTTGTTTGTAGAAGGAACCCTCCGGAATGACTGGTCTTCCGCATTGCCTGCAAACAATAATTCATACCTCTACCCTTCCGTGAGCGGCAGCTTCATCTTCTCTGAGTTGTTCAAAGGATCGAGCTTCAACAAGATCATGTCTTACGGAAAGCTCAGGGCTTCCTACGCCTCTGTGGGCTCAGACCTCGGCTTCAACCAGGTCAATCTCGCCATCAGCAACGGATCACTTTATGGCAGCAACCCATCCATGTCTATTGGCAACCAGTTCCGCAGCGGAAATATCCGCCCGGCACTTACCAAGGCGTTTGAAGTGGGTGCGGAATTCAGATTCTTCAACAGGTTCGGATTGGATGTCGCTTTCTATCAGAACAACAACACCGACCAGATCCTGAGCCTGGATGTATCTCCCTCCAGCGGATTCTCCACAGCACAGGTCAATGCCGGTAATATCCAAAGCCGCGGCATCGAGCTTTCCCTTTCAGGTACCGTCGTCAAATCCAAGAATTTCAATTGGGATCTGACCGTGAACTGGGCACGCAACTCGAACCTGGTAAAGGAACTCGCCGAAGGTCTGAGTACATACCTCTATGCCACCAACCGGTATGATACACGCCTGGAACACAGGGTCGGTCAGGAATGGGGCGCATACATCGGACGCAAGTACAAGACCAATGACAAAGGACAAACCGTCATCTTGTCAAATGGCCAGCCAGACTATACCATCAACAATGTGATCGGCAACGTGCTTCCGAAGTGGACCGGTGGTGCGTACAGCAATATGAGGTTCTGGAACTTCGATCTTTCGTTTTCACTTGACTTCCAGAATGGTGGCATGTTCTATTCCGAGACCCGGAACTTCAATACCGGCGCAGGCCTTTCCGAAGAGACCGTGGGTCTTAATGACAAGGGCAATGACTGGAGAGACTACCCCGGCACCTACACCCTCGCAGGAGGCAATACGGGAAAAGGCGGGATCAGGATTCCCGGCGCGTTTGCTGACGGCACCACGAATAACAGGTACATCGCTGCCCGTGGATACTGGTACACCGCCTTCCAGAAAGATGGCCGCAATCACCTGCTCGATGGTTCCTACCTGAAGCTTCGTGAAGTACGTTTCGGTTACACCATCCCCTCAAACCTGATCCAAAGGATCGGAACGATCAAGAGCCTCAACGTTGGTGTAGTGGTCAACAACGCTTGGCTGATCTGGGCAAATGCCAAACAATACGGTGTCGATCCGTCTGAATTGGAATTGTTCTACAGAGAAGGTGGACAGCTGTCTCAGACAAGGCAGGTAGGTTTCAATATCAGGGCAACCTTCTAAAAAATCAAACTCTAAACTATCAAGCGATGAAGAAACTATTATATGTTGCAATCCTGGCGATGGCCGTCACAGGATGTGACAAGTTTGACGACACCAATGTGTCGCCCACGGCCCTCGCAGAACCCACCACCAGAGGTCTGCTGACAAATTCGATGCAGAGTTTTTCCGGATTGTTTTTGGGCAATACTGCCGTATCAAGGAATGCCTCCCTGTATGTCCAGCATCTGGCAGAAGGACCTTACCCGTCATCCTCCCTGTACAGCGAAAGGAACTTTTCCTTCACAACATGGTATGTGGATCCGCTGTTTAACCTTCAAAAGATCATTGAATTCAACAACGAAGGAGCGAAATTCGCTGACCCCGGAGCCAACGGATCCAAAAATAACCAACTGGCCGTTGCCCGGATCCTAAAGGCCTACCTGTTCCTTCACATGACCGACAGATGGGGAAATATCCCTTACAAGGATGCCTTGAAAGGAAATCTCGCCTATTCCCCGGCATACGATAAGCAGGAGGATATTTATACCGACCTCTTCAAGGAGTTGAAGGAAGCCAATACACAAATAAACACCGGAGAAACACCTGTATCCGGCGACCAGATGTTCAACGGGGATATGGCACAATGGAAACGCTTCGCAAACACCACCCGTTTGCTGATGGCGTTGCGCCTGTCAAAAATCAATCCTGCAAAAGGACAGACGGAATTTGCTGCAGCGGTGACAGATGGCGTCATCACGGCCAACAGCCAGAATATGAGCTATAAATTCATCGGCAGCGACCCCAACAACTACAACCCCTGGTATAATAACTACACCATTGGCAACCGGAATGACTATGCAATCAGCAAAACACTCACCGACTACATGCAGCCGAAAAATGATCCGCGCCTTCCCGTCTTCGGAGAAGTGCTCGCAGGCGGTGTCGTCAGGGGACTGAGATATGGCAGCGTAGTGGCCACCAACATACCCTCTGCATACAGCCGTATCGGCAGTACACTAAGAGGCTCTGGTTCACCGCTCAACATCTACTCATACGCTCAGGTATTGTTCAGCATGGCGGAAGCAGCTAAGATCGGTTACATCACCGGCGGTGATGCAACAGCTGAAACACATTATAAAAATGCCATCAAAGCCTCCTTGGAACAAAATGGCGTCTATGATGCAACAAAATATGCCGATTACCTCGCAATTCCCGAAGTTGCTTACACCGCGGCAGATGGTGTAAAAAAGATCCTGACGGAAAAGTGGGTACATGGCTACATCAATAGCTGGGAAGTATGGAACGACTGGCGCAGAACGGGATTCCCTGCTTTGACACCGGCACCGGATGCGGTCGATCCAAGAGGTATACCCCGCCGTTGGGGCTACCCAACCACAGAAGCGGCACTCAACAAGACAAACTATACCGCAGCCGTTCAAGCAATGGGCGGAAGCGATCATAATTATGTCAAAGTGTGGTGGGATAAGTGATCTGATTCCATTCCTTTCAAAGAAAAAGGCCGCCTCCACCGAGGCGGCCTTTTTCTTTGAAAGAAGATACTGCAATGACTCGTCCCATGTCCATCCGAC
>CAJBPC010000609.1 GCA_903957405.1 uncultured bacterium
ATCAGCTCGATCTGCAGGTGGTTGAGCGGTGCGATGTAAATCACCTGCCATTTTTTTTTATTATTCCGGATGCGCGGATCGCAAAGGTTTCCCCGGCCCGATCCCTGATCAATCCTTCAAATACTCCAGCGATGAAATTCTTCATTGACACAGCAAACCTCGCCCAGATCAAAGAAGCCAATGAACTCGGCATCCTCGACGGCGTCACCACCAACCCCTCCCTCATGGCGCGGGAAGGCATCAAGGGGCGGGAAGCTATCGAAAAACACTACCTGGCCATCTGTGACATGGTGGATGGTGATGTGAGTGCGGAAGTCATCGCAACAGACTTCGAAGGGATCCTGTCGGAAGGCAAGCAACTGGCCTCCCTGCATAAGAACATCGTAGTGAAAGTACCTATGATAAAGGATGGCATCAAAGCCATCCGCTGGTTCGCCAACAATGGCATCAGGACGAATTGCACGCTGGTATTCTCCGCAGGCCAGGCAATCCTGGCAGCAAAAGCCGGCGCTACCTATGTTTCCCCTTTCATTGGACGAATCGATGACGGCAGCTGGGATGGTATGGAACTGATCTCGCAAATGGCACACATCTACACCCTTCAGGGTTTCGAAACGGAGATCCTTGCCGCATCCATCCGCTCTGCCCTCCATATCGTCAAGGCCGCAGAAGCCGGCGCGAATGTCTGCACCTGTCCGCTGGACTCGATTCTCGGACTATTAAAGCATCCACTAACGGATATCGGACTCGCTAAATTCCTGGAAGACGCGAAGAAGATGTGATCCCTCACATCAATCAAAACGATACATAAACAAAGGGGATCGCACCATCAGTGGCGCGATCCCCTTTGTCGTTTCTGCTTGCGCATGGATCGATTTCGATCAATACCCGAATCTCACGCCTTTTGTTTTCTTTTCCCAGCTGTCAGTCCGGAACGGGGCGGCAGGTAGCGACGCTGAATTGTAAAGATTGAGGTCGTTCGGGTCATCCGCCCATCCATAGCGAACGGCCACCGGGGAAGTCACTTTGTCGCAGGTAACGATGACCTGTCCATCCTGCAGCCTTGCCTGCGCATAGTGGAATTTCTGGTCGGCACCGGCCACTTCAAATCCATTCACATACCCGTATTTATTCCTGACAGTGAGTCCGCCGTAGGTGTTTTTGAAGCGGATGGTGACCGCGTTCCGATCGGTCTTCATGGATTCGAACATCGGGCTTTCATGCGGGATGTCGAGTTTATAGGTTTTGCCCAGGGCCAGCAAGGCGAGTCGCTTTCCAACGTCCTGCTTGTTGCGGGGATGGATGTCTTTCGAAGTACCGATGTCGATGATCACCGCCATACCGGTATTGGGCAAACTTAATGTGTTGGTCTGTGCCTCTCGGAGTTCTGCCCACTGGCTGCCGCCGTTCTGGCTGTTCCCGAAGGCTGCTTGGAAATTTGCGAGTTGTACGAAGTAAAAGGGGAAATCATCATTCCAGCGACTGCGCCAGTCTTTGATCATCATCGGGAAGCTGATATTGTACTGATCGGCCCGGCTGGCATTGCTCTCGCCCTGGTACCAGATGGCGCCACCCACACTATAGCCCACGATGGGATGGATCATCGCATTGTACAACAGCGACGCATACGCATTGGGCGCCTTGATGACAGTGTCGACCGTAGGGTATTTTTGTTTAAGCCCTGCGAAATCCGGATGAGCGAACAACGCATCCCCGCTGGTCCACGTTTCAACATGCGTACCACCCCAGGATGAATTGATCAGGCCCACAGGCACGCCGAGCTTTTCTTGTAGTTCGCGGGCGAAGAAATATCCGGCGGCGGTGAAGTTCGCTACGGTCTCCGGACTACAGATCACCCATGGAGCGGGCTTACTGATGTCTTTTCGGGGAAGTACCGATGCATCCTTTGAGATCTTGACCTGGCGGATCTGAGGATATTTCGCATTGGCGATCTCTTTCTTAGCGCTATCGGAACTGTTGACATTCCATTCCATGTTCGACTGCCCGGAGCATATCCAAACCTCTCCAACGAGGATGTCACTGAACTTCACGGTGTCTTTGCCGGTGATGGTCATCGTGTATGGACCGCCGTGCGTCATCGCGGGCAGCATCACCTGCCAGTCGCCCGTGCCCGATGCCTTGACCTTCAGGGCCTTGCTGTTGAATTGTATGGTCACTTTTTCTCCGGGAGAAGCGGTGCCCCAGACGCGGATGGGCTTGTTGCGTTGCAGCACCATGTGGTCTCCGAATATCCCCGAAGGTCGAACCTGTGCGGAGATATCCGTTAAAGAAAAAAGGGTAAAAAGGAATGGAATGTACCGTCTCATGTCTGATTGGTTTTTAGGATCAATGTATGGCATTTTAACAGATGTGCAAAGAATTCAGCAGTCGGAAAATTTTCCCAAGACCTTCCCCGCGAATGGATTCCGCTCTTTTATCATCGTTTCCTATTTGTGCCGCGTGAGTTTGGGAAAGATGTTAAGGGGCCTTTCAAGATGAAAAGGCAACAAGTATCTTGCTCAACCTTTCTGCAAGGACATAAGGCATTCGCGGCTTTCAGGAGCCTGCACAAGCCTGCGCGTTGCAAAATGATCAACCAGGGGTAAGGGCTCATGCTGTCACATGGGCATCACAGGTTCCACCAGTAGTTGAACTTCAGCACCAGTGCCCTGTTTCTGACCATCAGCGGGTTGGTGTAATAGTTGTCGGTATATACGAGGTACAGATCGGATGCCGGACGATAGCGCCACTGGAATCTGGTGTTCAGGTTCACATTTCGCTGCTGTTCGTTGTACTGCAGGAAAGCCGTGAAGAAGAGGGTGTTCGTCAACGTCACATCCATGCGTGGTCCGATCAGCCAGAACCTGGTGCGGTTCCATGGTTCCGGGAGCCGAATGTCGTTGTAGCTGGCACTGATGGCCATGCTCACATAAGGCTGGAACCGATACCCGATATCGGTTGTGATATTCAGCCTGGTACCATCCGCATAGTACCCTCCGTACCGGGAGCTGAAGCCGAAAGTCAACAGGCTTTGCGGTTTGGAGACGAACTCCATGCCGATGGCATTCCATCTATGCCGGCTACCTGCCGTCAGGGTGTCCTTGCCGGTATTCGTCGGGTCGAATGGAGCGCGGAGCTGCACAAAATCATACGACAGATAGGTGGAGAAAGTGGTCTGGTTGCGCATGACAATCGTGTATGCGATATAGGTATCATTGTCGGTTTGTTTCCACTGTGGAGTGTAATAAAGGGAGGATGCGATGCGCACTGTATGGTTCAGGACTGGTCCTCCCTTGGGGAAGAAATTTCGGCTAAGGACCGGACTCAACCGGATATGATCCCGACGGGGGACATAGCCGGCTTCCGCTGTGTAGTTCCGCCCCACGTATTCGTGCTGCCATCCGGCCGTGATATGGCGATTGCTGAACTGAAGGCTGCCGGCATGCACCCAGTCTTCTCCTCGGAGGCCGGGACTGAAGGATTTTACGAGGATGGCCTTGCCCGTCCACTGATTGTTTTGGGATGCCAGATTGTATTCCAGTCCAAGATTGCGATTGTACGGGGTGCTTGTGGCCTTTGAGGTGTCCGGCATCCCGGCGCCTGCGAAGGATTGCTTGTCGATGTACAGGAATCCGAGATTCGACCGGGAGAATACCCTCCTCTGCAGGGCAAGTACGGCATAATTCTGTGCGGGCAGTCCGACTGAATCCACTTTGCCGGTGAGCATATCCATCGCACCCATGCGCCAATCCTTGTTGATCTTTCCACTCACCCGAGCCCCCGCAATGATCGGCGCGTTGAGGCCGATGCGACGGGAAAAGAACGGAC
>CAJBPC010000610.1 GCA_903957405.1 uncultured bacterium
CAGTTCTGTCAATTCATAGGTCCTGTTCAAGATGCTTGTGTCTCCCGTCAGCCAGCTGTATTCCGCTTTCTCCAGGTTCCAGCAATGTACGTGCGTGTCGATGATATTCCTTGTCATACGCTTTTGATTTCAACCATTGAATCTTTTTTCAATATCACGCGTATGTTCACCCAACGACGGGGCGCCCTTCGCGGAAATAAGCAATTCACCATCGATCCTGATGGGGCACCTCGTGGTCGTCAAGGCTTTTCCAGACCCGATGACCACTTCCTGTTCCATCTTCAGTATGTCATATCCTTCGTGCTTTCTGAGTTGTTCGTAATCCAGGATCTCCGAGCACCAAATATCTGCACCTTCCAGGATCTCCAGCCAGAATGCTGTTTTTTGAGTCAATAGGTGTGCCTGTAGGATCTCTTTGATGGCATCTCTTTCACTGAACCATTTGGATTTGTCTGACATGTCCGTCAATGGTGAACATTGAAGCAGCTGTCCGAGTCTGACAATATCGCCCATCGCGAGCGACAAATACCCGTCCATCGTTCGATAGACGCCGTAAGGTGCTGCAATGTACGCGTGTGCCCCATTGTTCTCGCTGCGTGGTTGTGTTTGGCGTCCATCGTTGAAGAAACAGGTCAGCACCTCGAATTGAAAATCGATCATGGTCTCCATCATGCTCAATTGGACCAGCGCCCCCTTTCCGGTCATGCTTCTTTGAAACAATGCGGCCAGGATTCCCTGGGTCAACTGCGTGCCGGAGAGTATATCGGCAACGGCGACGCCCATTGGCGTGGGGGGATCGTTTTTATTTCCGGTCAGGTATGTAACACCCGTCACCGCTTGCAGCAGGAGATCTTGACCGGGCCTGTCCTTCCAAGGGCCATCCTGCCCGTAACCGGATAATTCAGCGTACACGATACCGGGATTGAGGGCGGAAACATGTTCATAAGTCAAGCCCAGCCTGGTCATTACGCCGGGACGGAAATTATGCATCATGACATCGGCCCGTGCCAACAGGTTCCTGAACCGTTCAAGGTCTTCATCGTTTTTAAGGTCGTAAACCGCGCTTTTTTTATTTCTATTGATGGCATGGAATATGGTCGACTCGCCGTCAATGCTGCAGTCTGACACATATAGCTCCCTGCAGATGTCCCCTGTGATCGGTTTCTCGATCTTGATCACTTCTGCTCCAAGATCTGCCAGCCGCAAAGATGCCGAAGGACCGGACAAGAATTGACTGAGGTCGATCACCAGGATATTTTCCAATGGAAGGGTCATTCCGATGTCAATTTGAATTCATGTTTGATAGAAGCATTGTGTTCACCGATGCCAGGCGCAGGTTTCGCGGATGTCAATATGCGCCCATTCCATCGGATGGGACAACGTGTGGTCTTGATCCGGTCACCCGAACCGGTCACGATGTCCTGCTCCATGTGCAATTGCCGGTATCCTTCCTCTTCGGTCATTTGATGCCAGTCGAGCACGGGCATGCACCAGATATCATTGGGCAGTAATTTTCCAAGCCAGAAGGCAGTACTTTGTTGGCTTAGATATTTTGCAAGGATTTCCTTTATGATGTCTCGTTTTTGAAAAATTTCATCATTCGAAAAAAGAAGCAGGTCCTCACATGCTATGATTTCGGCGAGTTCGTGCAAGGGTGTCATAGCGATGGCAAGATGGCCGTCAGCCGTAGCGTAAATGCCATAAGGGGCGCTGAGCAGCGGATGTGCATTGGCCAGTGCCGAGCGTACCGGCAAATGACCGGAAGCAAAATAAGTGGTCAACAATTCGAATTGAAGATCGAGGACCGATTCCATCAGGCTGACCTCTACCAGGCTGCCCCTCCCGGTCTTGTGACGCTTTATCAGGGCAGCGAGGATCCCCTGTACCAAGTGCGACCCTGACAGGATATCAGCGATCGCCAATCCGAACGGGGTTGGGCCTGCCGCCTGGTCACCGCTGGTGAAAAGCAAACCCGATAGCGACTGGATCAACAGATCCTGGCCGGGTTTGTTTTTCCAGGGACCTTCTTTTCCGTAACCACTGATCGACGCGTAGATGATCCTGGGATTGATGGCTGCGACTTTATCATATCCCAATCCCAGTTTTTCCATGACGCCGGGACGAAAATTATGCGTGATCACATCGGCACGGCCTATCAGTTTGAATAAAGTGGAAAGGTCCTCTTCACTTTTCAGATTTGACGAGAAGCTTTCCTTATTGCGATTGATGGTATGGAACAACAGCGAACTGTCATCAACCCAGGTGTTCCGGATGGCTAATTTCCTGCACGCATCGCCCTTCTCCGGGTGTTCGATCTTCACGACCCTCGCGCCTAGATCTGCCAACCTCAGACCTGCAGCCGGCCCTGAGAGATATTGACTGAACTCCAGCACCAGCAGTCCCTGCAACGGTAGGTCCATGTTATTTTCCATGTGCAACACTCTCCATATAGATCCCATCGATGATATTCAATACATCCTCTTCATGGCCTCCATGTTTCAAATAATCCCGGATGGGATCGCCTGCATTGTCCTGAAAATGCAGGTAGCCGTCATATCTTGGCCGTATGTATGCATCGTCGAGACTGTTCAGGGTATTTTTAAAATAATCATGGGTCAACAGATTATTTCTTTCGCTTATCCATGCGCTTCTGTACCCGGGTTGTCCGCCGTTTTCGGTGTATAAGGTTGCTTGTATGACGGGCGAGACCACCCATTCTGCGAAAGCCAAGGCTGCTGCGGGATTTTCGGAAAAAGCCGATACCGCCAATCCTGTCCCGCCAAGCGTCGTCCGAAGTCTTTTTTGATCCGGCATCATGATGGTATTCGAATAGGATAAAAGATTCCCGGCATAGCCATCCCGTGCATAATTTGAATATCCGTATGAAAAGGGACAATACCAGAAATCATCCGTAGCGGACATCCTTTCGGCCACTGCTATGGGATTATAATCGAAAATGCACCGATCACAGAGATCCCATAATGATCTCATTTGTTTTAATGCTTCCGTTCCGATCGCATGCGGAATGACCTGTTGCTGAGACGGATCCCCGAATGGCTCACTGCCATTGGCTATGCAAAAGGAATAAAAAGCCATCAAGGTGTCGATCGCAATGCCCGGCAAGATGACCTTCCCCTTTTGTGCAAGCACGGATAATGCCGTCCAGGTTGTAGGGATTTCTTCCCGATGCTTCTCGAAGAGGTCACTTCGAAAACTTGCAACAGGCGTTGCTGCATCGATCGCAAGGGCCCATTGCCGGCCTTCATACTCGTAACTTTTGTGGGATCCCCCCACTGAATGTTTTGCCTGATCGAGCAAATAAGATCCGGATAGTTGCTCATTCAATGGCAGGACACAATTCGTCCGGCTGGCACATCCCACCCACGGATGATCGATGATCAGCAGGTCGTGGTGAAGGGATAGTTTTTCGATCGGGAAATCCGCAAACTGCTGCAGAGACCTTTTCTCCCAGATGATCTCGACCGATGGATGGATTTCATTATAGCGTTGTGCTGCCGCCAATAAAGGAGTGATGCCACGCGAGTGTCCCCAGGTGATGCCTCTTAAAATTATTTTTTTCATATGAGCAGGATCGTTCGATTGCTATGCGTAAAATGTATGGAATACAGGAAGTCGCCATGAGCAAGACTTTCCGAAACTTATAAGCTGAATAGAAACCAAGCCTTGGGTCAAGACCAAGAAAACAAAAAAAGGTACTACTCTGGAAAAGTAAAAATAACGACAAAGCATAACCGCGCCAAATTACAGATTGCAAGACCAGTGGTGAGCACTCAGGGCCATTATCGATATGCCGGTAGTAGATGTGTTAATCAAATTTGATACCATTCCACGCCTATATGCATTCACTCAAATAACCATTCATGATTTGACCATTGCGTCAATCATACTCATCGTGTCATGTATCACATTCAAAAAAAATAAGGAAACCAGACAGGCCGCAGTGATGCATGAGTCATACATGAATTCAAATGACCTCATGATCTAAAAAACGGGAAATGGACACAGCAACTGACCTGCATCTTTTTTATATTTATCTAACAGGATCCTGTCAAATAACATTAAAGAGTTTGAAGGAACATTAAGTTCCTCTTCTGCCCGCAGCCTGTGGCGATGTTCCGGCGAAAGACATCCACCCGCGCCATAGGCATCGATACAATCAGGTTTATGCGTCAATCCTGATAAAGGTCACGAACCGGCATTGGGAAGACAGGCTCATTTCCGTTCGTCATGGTCATCACGGCATCTCAACGATCACAAATCGACCCGACGCGGCAGGAGGATGAACGTGTACATCCATTTGACAGGATCCTGCGGTCCCCTTGCCTTGAAGGAGGCGACCGGCAGTTTGAGCAAAACGGTGTTCCATCCTTTCTTCAGCAAGACCTTGGTCGGTTCACGGTATGCATAGCCTTCATCGACGAGCGGAATCTCGGGATGCCCGCTTTGACCGGCTCTTGTCAGATGCGGTGGCTGGAGCCGCAGTCCGTTCACCCATACGGTGCTTCCCTTGTAATCCCATGCCCCCGGTGGCGGAGTGGAGGATGCGTAGGAGCGGGAGAGGTCTTCAAACCCGATCCATGCATCCCTGCGCTCTTCCAGGTCGCTCCAGATCCGAGTGGAGGCGTACACCGTGGTATGCTCCTTGGGATCGGCCATAGCGCCCTTCACCAGTGGCGTCCACCAGTGCCTTAGGACGACTGTCCCTCCCACGGCCTTTTGTGTGGG
>CAJBPC010000611.1 GCA_903957405.1 uncultured bacterium
CCAACGCATGGACTCGCATGGTTGCGAGACTTCAGCGGTTGTGATGGTCAGGTTTTTTTTCATTTTCTTACTGTAGAATCTTTGAATAAAAAAGTCGTTGCAAAGGAAAACATTTTTTCAATATTCGGCCAAAATCTTTTGGTAGCATTTGGTTAAAATTCCTGAACGTCGGATATGATGCGGACCGGTGACCGGAGATCCGAAAAATTCATCGGATACATGTATGCGAGCTTCCCTAACTTACACGTAAAAACAGCGCTATGCGATTGATTTTTCTTGCCCTTTTTTCATTGATCACGCAGCAGACAACTGCTCAACGGATCGATCGTCTGATCCGGGAGAAGTACTTACGTGATGTGCTCACGACTTTGGCATCCGATGACATGCAGGGGCGAAAGCCACTGACGGCGGGCATCGAGAAGGCGGCTGCTTTCATCTCTGCGGAATTCTCCAAGGCGGGGCTGAAGCCGTTGCATAAAGACAGCTCCGGGTTTTTACAGCGCTTCAGCACCTACCAGTCAGTTGTGACGGAACAGTCACTGCAGATCAACGGAACGGAACTGCCCAAGGCCGATGTGATGGTATTCGCATCTGAAGAGCGCACAGAGTGGGTCAATGGCGGAGCCGAAGTGAGGTATCTTGGAAAGGGTGGGAATCCCATGCAGGAAGTATATCCCCTTCTTCAGGGAAATCAAAACCTGCTGCTGATTGCTGATACGTCTCAGCGCAGGAGTTTGGCGCGTTTGCGGAATTTCAGGATGCAAAGGATGGGTAGTGGTGGAACCATCATCGTGGCTTTCCACGCGGGGCAGGTGGACAGGTTTGAGGCTAGGGTAACGGCTAGGCTCACACGAAATGGCTATGCCAATGTCGTGGGAATGATTCCCGGCAAGGGGCGGCCGGAGGAGATGGTGTTGTTTTCTGCACACTACGACCACTTAGGCATCGGTAAGGCGGTGAATGAAGATTCGGTTTATAACGGTGCGAATGACGATGCTTCAGGAACCACGGCCGTGATCGCACTTGCAAGATATTTCAGCCGGTTGAAGCAGCCGGAGCGTACCCTTGTTTTCGCGGCATTCACTGCCGAAGAGTCTGGTGGTTACGGCTCCAAGTTCTTCTCGCAGCAGCTGGCACCGGAAAAAGTAATGGCGATGTTCAATATCGAGATGATCGGTACGGAGAGCAAATGGGGCCGGAACAGTGCATATATAACTGGATTCGAGCGGACGGATTTCGGGACCATTCTCCAGGAAAACCTGAAGGGAAGCGGATTCAGCTTCTATCCTGATCCGTATCCTGCACAGAATCTGTTCTACCGGTCAGACAATGCCACGCTGGCTGAGTTGGGTGTGCCCGCCCATACCATATCGACATCTAAAATGGATAGCGAGAAATATTACCACACGGTCGATGATGAAATCAGTACGTTAGACATCGGCAATATGACACAGATCATAAAGTCCATCGCCGTGTCTGGCCGTACGATCGTGGCCGGCAAAAGTACTCCGGGAAGGGTGAAATGAACCGGCGTTTCGGGAATTGAAGGGGACATATCCAAGTAGGCATACAAGCAGGGAAAGGATTTCACCTAAATACAGAATTGCAGGTCATCCGGTATTGCCGGATGACCTTTTGCGTTCAACCCCTCAATATCCCTCTTTTACTGATGTTTGATGTATTGCGCTGCTCATTTCCCGGATGAGTGAGAGGTCTTTCTCGATGGCATTGCCCACTACGATGAGGTCGGCACCTGACTTGCAGTTCAGGTATGCCTTTTCTGGGTCGGTGATGCCTCCGCCAACAATGACTGGTATGCTTATGTGCTTTGCCACAGCCGCGATCATGTCTTCGTGGATCGGTTTTTTTGCTCCGCTGCCGGCATCCATGTAGATGAGTTTCTGACCGAGCATTTCCCCCGCCATGGCGGTGCAGACGGCTATTTCGTATTTATCTGCCGGTATCGGACTGGCATTGCTGATGTAGGAAACCGTGGTGGGTGCCCCTCCGTCGATGACCATGTATCCTGTGGAAATGATCTCCAGTCCGCTTTGCCGCACGGCAGCGGCTGATATGACGTGCTGGCCGATCAGTAGTTCCGGATTCCTGCCGGAGATGAGTGACAGGTATAAAAGTGCGTCAGCATGTCGGGTGAGTTGAGAAGGACTTCCAGGGAACAGGATGACCGGGATGTTGCAGTTGCCCTTGATCCGGCTTACCACTTCATCCAGATGATTTGTGACGACAAGGCTGCCCCCTACAAGGATATAATCCACTCTTGCGTCAACCGCTTTCCTGCAAAGTTCGTCTGCCTTTTTTTCATCCACCTTGTCTGGGTCGACCAGAACGGCAAAGGATCTCAGACCTTTGGTCTTTTTATCTAAAAGTGACTGATATATCCCTTGTGGCATCCGTGGAATAGATATTCGTGCAAAAATGCAAAAGTTTTTTCAAATAGGTCTGTTTAAAAGTAGCGATTTTCATGCACTCAACGGCGAATGGGCATCTCTATCCCCCGCTTTGTCCAATGCTTAACAAAGAAACAATATGCACGATAAATGTGTTTAGTGTAAATTAGATTGTTTTCCAAATAAACTTTGTCCATAGGTGTGTAAAAAAGAAGAATCCGCTGCCCTTATGGATTCCCTATGCTTTTCCACATTCTGTTGATATTTATGCGTTTGTCAGTACAATAAACGAAAATATTTTCGTCCTCTTGTGCACATCCGGCGCAGCTCCATGAAACCATTTAAAACTCACCATAACATCCGCAACATGCCCGCTAAAACAAAGCAAAACACCCCTCCGGGACTCCAGTTCAAGCGTCATTTCACCATATCCGATGTCTCGGCCATCGATATGTTCGAATACGACTATCGCACTTCCATCATCAGAAACCCCAGTGGGGAGGTGGTGTTTGAGATGACGAATGTGGAAGTTCCCCGCCAGTGGAGCCAGATCGCCACAGACATCATTGCCCAGAAATATTTCAGGAAGGCGGGTGTTCCGCAGCCGGATGGTTCATTGGGTCGTGAGACATCTGCCAAGCAGGTGGCACACCGAATGGCCAACTGCTGGCGTGTGTGGGGAGAGCGCTACGGATACTTCGCGACAGCGGAGGATGCGCAAGTGTTCTATGAGGAGCTGATGTATTGCATCCTGAACCAGGCCTGTGTGCCCAATTCGCCGCAGTGGTTCAATACCGGTCTATATGAAAGCTATGGCATCAAGGGCAAGCCACAGGGTCATTTTTATGTGGATCCCGTCAAGGGAACCCTGGAGAAGTCTACATCCGCCTACGAGCGTCCACAGCCCCATGCCTGCTTCATTCTGAGTGTCGACGATGACTTGGTGAATGATGGCGGCATCATGGATCTATGGGTTCGCGAGGCACGCATCTTCAAATATGGTTCCGGGGTGGGTACGAACTTCTCCAATCTTCGCGGAGAGGGTGAAAAGTTGAGCGGTGGCGGTACATCTTCCGGTCTGATGAGTTTTCTCAAAATCGGTGACCGAGCTGCGGGAGCCATCAAAAGCGGCGGAACGACCCGCCGGGCAGCCAAGATGGTCTGTTTGGACCTTGACCATCCCGAGATCGAACTCTTTATCGACTGGAAGGTCGAAGAAGAAAAGAAAGTCGCCGCCCTTATCGCTGCCGGGTATCCGAGCGATTATGAAGGCGAGGCATACCGGACGGTGAGCGGACAGAACTCCAATAATTCCCTGCGGATACCTAATTCGTTTTTCGAAAAGCTAGAAAAAGGGGAGGATTGGGAACTGACCGGCCGCATGGACGGCAGGGTCATGAAAAAAGTTTCCTCCAGGGCTCTTTGGGATAAGATATCTTATGCAGCATGGCGTTGTGCAGACCCCGGTACCCAATACGACACCACCATCAATGAGTGGCATACCTGCCCTAAAGGTGGCCGTATCCGCGCCTCCAACCCCTGCAGCGAGTACATGTTCCTCGACAATACTGCATGCAATCTTGCATCAGTGAACCTCCGCAAGTTCTTCAGCGAAGACAACAACACATTCGATGTGAAGGGTTTTGAATATACTGTTCG
>CAJBPC010000612.1 GCA_903957405.1 uncultured bacterium
CGATTTCAATGCTGTCATCATTTACCGTGAGGGACAGCGATATATCAATTTCCACTCTTCACACCCTGATGGAGCGGGAAAGAAACCCGGGTCATGATAAAGTAAAGGCAGAGGAGCGGGGCAAAAAGAAAGGAGGATGGACCAATCTTTTCGATGGCCGTACAAAGAAAGGCTGGCATATTTATCTGAACAAGAGCGATGGCTCAGCTTGGAAAGTAGTGGATGGTATGCTGATGCTTGACCCCGTTAAAAAGGATGGAAAGACTGTTGGTGGTGGTGACCTCGTTACAGACGCGACATATGAGAATTATCATTTCAGCATCGAATGGAAGGTTGAAGCCAAGGCCAACAGTGGTATCATTTTCAATATCAAGGAGGATCAGAAGTACGAGCATACATGGCATACCGGAATGGAGATGCAAGTGCTCGACAATGATGGCCATCCCGATGGCAAGATCAAAACACATAGGGCTGGCAATTTGTATGATCTTATCGCAGGACCGGATGAGCCGGTTAAACCTGTTGGCGAGTGGAATAAGGCCGAGATCATCTTATATAAAGGGAACCTTGAACTTCGCATGAACGACCAGAAGGTGGTATCAACAACCCTTTGGGACGACAAGTGGAAGGCACTTGTAGCTGGTAGTAAGTTCAAGAGCAAGAAGGATTTTGCCACTTTTACTTCGGGACATATCGGTATTCAGGACCATGGAGACAAGGTTTGGTTTCGAAATATCAAGATCAAAAAGCTGAAATGAACTGGCCTTTAAGGCCACAATACTTTACCGCGGGAAACGTCATCCGGATAAGATGTCGTCTTCCTGCGGTTTTTTTATGTTCATACTTAGACTTCACTTATATTTAAAACATCATTAAATTCAAAGGGAATGAAAAAAATAAACATCTTCTTGATTGCATTTTTGCTTACGGGTCATTTTGTATTTGGACAGACAGTCAACACCCTTAGTCAAAAGGAAAAAAAGCAGGGTTGGGAGCTGCTTTTCGATGGAAAGTCCACCGTCGGATGGCATTCTTTTAAAAAATCCGGTATTGGTGAAGCTTGGAAAGTCAAGGATGGTGCATTGTGGTTGGATGTCTCAGAAAAAAATGGTCGCGGGGATATTGTCAGTGACCGTTCATTTGGAGACTTTCATTTTACTTTTGAATGGCGGGTGGCTCCAAAATCCAATAGTGGAATCATCTTTCTTGTGCAGGATCGAGAGCCGTACTCCGCCACATGGCATACGGGACCGGAGTATCAACTTATCGATAATGACAATTACCCGTCAAGCCTCACTCCAAAGCAAATGTCAGCATCTTTATATGATCTGATTGCTTGTCCGAAGGAATATGTGAAGCCCGCAGGTGAGTGGAATACCGGAGGCATCAAGCTTAAAAAAGGGAAGCTGGCAATGTATGTGAATGGTAAACTTGCCGTATCGACACAATTGTGGGATGCGCAGTGGCAACAGTTGGTGTCTGGCAGCAAGTTTGTGGAGGAAAAGGATTTTGCTCGTGAACCCAAGGGGCGGTTTGCCATACAGGATCATGGCGGAGAGGTCATGATGCGAAATATGAAGGTCAGGTCACTTTTATTAAAATAATAAGATGATTTTCCATATGAAACTCAAACGACTGTCAATTTGGTTATGTCTGCTTATATCGCTGACGTTTTTGTTTTCCGCTACACGCAAGGATCCCCAACCCCGGATACTTGTTTTTTCAAAGACAGCAGGCTTCCGTCATGGCTCCATTGCTGCAGGCATAGCCGCCATTCAAAAACTTGGGAGGGAGAATGGCTTCAGGGTGGATACAACTGAAAACTCTTCAAGATTCAATGAGGATACCCTTCGTCTATACAGTACTGTGATATTTCTGAATGCCACAGGGGATGTGTTGAATGCCTATCAGCAGGCTGATTTTGAAAGATATATACAAGCGGGAGGTGGTTATGTGGGTATCCATGCAGCCGCGGACTGCGAATACGGTTGGCCATGGTATGGTAAGCTTGTAGGGGCGTATTTTAAAAGCCATCCAAGGATCCAGAAGGCAGCACTCAAGGTGGTGGATAAGAATCATCCCAGCACTATGCACTTGCCGGATGTTTGGGAGCGATCGGATGAGTGGTATAATTTCAAGAAGATACCTGATCAAAAAGATGTCAATGTCCTGATCCGCATTGATGAGAAATCATATCAGGGTGGGGAGAATGGTGACGATCATCCGATGGCTTGGTATCATGAATATGATGGGGGGCGGGCATTTTATACGGAATTAGGTCATACGGATGAATCCTTTTCCGATCCCAACTATCTGAAGCATATTCTCGGAGGCATCCGATATGCCATTGGTTCGAACAAGGATTTGAATTATAGCAAATCAACTTCGATGAAAGTGCCAGATGAAGATCGGTTCACAAAGAACATGCTTACGGGCGGTGCATTCGATGAACCAACGGAAATGGCGATACTGCCAAACCTTGACATCATCGTAGTGCAACGCAAGGGCGAGATCATGTTCTATAACGGCACGAC
Organism: uncultured bacterium; assembly: GCA_903957405.1. Lineage (GTDB taxonomy): Bacteria > Bacteroidota > Bacteroidia > Chitinophagales > Chitinophagaceae > Pollutibacter. Next base: position 2,535 of record CAJBPC010000612.1, read on the forward strand.
AAAATCAGTCACACAGGCTGGAAAACTCAATGTCTACCACAAATCCAGTGCGAAAGGGGTCAACGCGGAAGAGGGGCTGATGGGAATCGCTGCCGACCCGGACTACAGGAATAACCATTTTGTGTACATGTTCTATGCGGCTCCGGACACCTCCATGAACAGACTGTCGCGTTTTGTTTTCAAGAACGGAGAATTTGAACCAGCATCGGAGAAGATTGTATTGGAGTTATTTTCACAAAGGCAGATCTGTTGTCATACGGGCGGGTCTTTGGCATTTGGTCCAGATGGCTTATTGTATCTTTCCACGGGGGATAATGCGACGCCTTTCAATCAGCCGGTTGGCTTCAAGAACAATGGATTCGCACCTATTGATCACCGACCTGGACTGGAGCAGTATGATGCATCCCGTTCTTCAGGTAATACAAACGACCTACGTGGTAAGATCATCCGCATCCGTGTGAAGCAGGACGGAACCTACGAGATCCCGGAGGGCAATTTGTTCCGACCGGGAACCGCATCAACCAAACCGGAGATATATGTGATGGGTAACCGAAATCCTTACCGGATATCGATCGATCGGAAGACTGGTTTTCTTTATTGGGGAGAAGTTGGTCCTGATGCAGGCAATGACAGTATTGGTATACGGGGGCCAAGAGGATACGATGAACTAAACCAGGCACGCAAAGCTGGATTTTTTGGTTGGCCGTTTTTTGTTGGAAAAAACTTTCCATATCATGCTTACGACTATACGGAAGGAAAGACGGGAGCTATTTTCGATCCCAATAAACCCATCAATAATTCCCCCAATAATACCGGTCTTCGGGATCTACCACCTGTGAGTCCGGCATTCATCTGGTATCCATATGCATCTTCCCCTGATTTTCCTGAAGTGGGTACTGGCGGTCGAAATGCCATGGCGGGACCTGTTTATCATGCTGAATTTTACCCTCCGTCAACCCGTTTTCCGGATTACTTCAATGGGAAGCTTTTCTTTTACGATTGGATAAGGGGTTGGATCAAGATTGTGTCGATGGATGCTGCGGGCAACTACGAGAAGATGGAACCCTTTATGCCCAGTACAAAACTCAACTCGCCGATTGATATGGAGATGGGTCCCGATGGTAGGTTATACATCCTTGAATATGGTAATGGCTGGTTCACAAAGAACAATGATGCCGGTCTGGCACGGATCGACTATAATGGAGGCAACCGAGCACCACAGGCCCGGATAAAGATCAATAAGTATAGTGGCACTTTACCATTGACCGTGAAGGCCACTGCGGCCGGATCAAAGGATTCCGAAAAGGATGCCTTGACTTATGTATGGCATTTCGGTAGCAGCAAGCTTCGCGAGAGCATATCGACAGATGCTGCATATACTTTCACTAAGCCCGGAGCATATCCGGTATATGTTGAAGTGAAGGATAGCAAAGGTGCCGTAACGCGAAGTGAGACCATGATTGTCTATGCCGGCAATGAAGAGCCGAAGGTCAGTATCACATTAAATCCGCCATCTGGGTTTTATTTTGCCGGAAA
>CAJBPC010000613.1 GCA_903957405.1 uncultured bacterium
ACCGAAGTAGACCTTCGCTTCAAAGGGCAGATCGTGGCAGTTCCTGCTGACACCTCGTTGCTGTCGACTTACGGCAGGAATGCTGAACGGGAAAGCCATTCGAACTTTTCTGGTTTGGCGCTGGCTGTCGTTCCCGAAAATGTCGTGGCATCTCTTGTGACGGACAATCCCACTGACCGGGATCGGGACGTGACGGCGAATGCTCCGGAACATCATGCACCATCCACTAGAGAGAAAAACCAAAAACCCGAAATAAACAGATTCAATCCGAATGAACCGCTTAAACCAAAAGCAGTGATGCCTCCGGCCACGAGGAACCATTGATGAAAAACACATCCGTAAACCAGTTAAGAACCTTGTAAACAGAAAATCATGATCGACAAAGAACAAAGCATGTCGGGTAGCGAAAGAAATGCGGCCAATCAAAACGGGCAACCCGTGATTGTAGGACTTGATATCGGAACGACCAAGATAGCAGCCATCGCAGGGCGCAAGAACGAATTTGGAAAGCTTGAGATCCTCGGTTTCGGCAAGGCCAATAGTGTCGGCGTTCAGAACGGGATGGTACTGAACATCGATCAAACGACCAAGGCCATCCAACAGGCCATGGAGAATTGTCTTGCATCCAACCCCAACCTCGAGATCAACGAGGTGTATGTTGGCATCGCCGGTCACCATGTCAAAAGCTTGCAAACAAGGGGGGATATTGTCCGGCATTCGAATGAGGATGAAATCAGCCAATCGGAGATCGACAGGCTCATTAAGGACCAGTATAAAACCTATGTGCCTGCCAGTGACCAGATCATCGACGTGATTCCTCAGGAGTTCACGGTGGATAATTTCCAAAACATATCCAATCCGATCGGATATAGCGGCGTGAAGATCGGAGCTAATTTCCATATCATCACAGGCGACAGGAATGCCATTCGGAATATCAGTCGCAGCGTCGATCGTGCAGGCCTGAAGATCAGGGACCTCATGCTGCAGCCACTTGCATCCGCTGCTGCGGTGATGTGTGAGCAGGATCTGGAAGCGGGTGTGGCCATTGTCGACATCGGTGGAGGAACAACCGACCTGGCGGTTTTTTATGAGGGTATCCTTAAGCAGACGGCTGTCATCCCTTTCGGAGGGGAGAATATCACAAAGGATATCAAAGAGGGACTCGGGGTGCTGAAGACGCAGGCGGAAAAAATGAAGATCCAATACGGTAGTGCGTTGGCTGATGAAGCACAGGCGAATGCTTTTATCTCCATCCCAGGCCTGCGGGGCATGCCGTCGAAAGAAATCAGTGTCAAAAACCTGGCAGGCATCATCCAGGATAGGATGCGAGAGATCCTGGAGTTCGTGAGTTATAACCTAAAGCAAGTCGGCCTCGACACGCGGACCCTCAATGGCGGCATTGTACTCACCGGTGGCGGCTCGCAGCTCAAGCATCTCATCCAGCTCACGGAATATGTGACCGGACTCAATGCGCGGATCGGTTATCCTAACGAACACCTCACCACGGGACATATAGATGAACTCTCAAAGCCGATATATGCAACCTGTATAGGACTCATACTAAAAGGTTATAACGTCTATGAGAACAGTCAGAATAGGCTTCATTCTGATCCTGTTTTTGTCGTGGATACCCCTGGACAGTCGGGTGTGATCATCGAATCAGAAAAAGACATCTCAAGCACCCCGGTACCTCCTATACATAAAAAGAAGAATCTCAAGGATTTTATGGATTCCATCAAGCATGGATTGATAGATCTGTTTAAGGAGGAAGAGGATAAGTCACTCTGATTCCTTTGTTTGCCGACCTATGAAACGAACATTCTGTAAGGGGCCAGACACCATTTATCATCCATTTGTCCCGTGAAACGGGCAGATGAAAAACCAGATATGAATGATTCATTTTGATTTGCCAAAACAGCAGTCCTCGATCATTAAAGTCATCGGCGTGGGTGGCGGAGGCAGTAATGCAGTAAACTACATGTACGACCAGTCCATCGATGGGATCGATTTCATCATTTGCAATACCGATGCGCAGGCGCTTACTGCCAGTAAGGTGCCGAATAAGATCCAGCTCGGCCCCAACCTTACGCAGGGACTTGGTGCTGGGGCGAATCCTCAGATCGGCCGTCAGGCGACCGAGGAGAGTTGGGAAGAGGTCCGTCGCATCCTTGAGGTGAACACAAAGATGGTATTTGTGACCGCGGGGATGGGCGGAGGAACGGGAACGGGCGGCGCTCCCATCGTCGCCAGGATGAGCCAGGAGATGGGCATCCTCACAGTGGGCATCGTGACCACCCCTTTCTCTTATGAGGGTAAAAAGCGCCTGATACAGGCCCTTGAAGGCATCGAAGAGCTTAAAAAGTATGTCGATACGCTGTTGATCATCAGCAACGACAAGCTCAGGCATCAATTCGGGAATCTTACCATGCGTGCGGCCTTTTCGACGGCTGATAACGTATTGGCAACTGCCGCCAAGTGCATCACCGATGTTATTGGTACCACTGGGCAGATCAACGTAGACTTTGCTGACGTGTGCACCGTGATGCGCAATGGGGGCAAGGCCATCCTCGGGAATGCCAGCGCCGAAGGAGAAAACAGGGCCCACCTCGCCATCGAACAGGCCATGAACTCACCCCTTCTGGATGATAATGATATTCGTGGCGCGAAATGGATACTCATCAATATCAATTCGTCAGAAGGGGAATACGAATTTACAATGGATGAAGTAGAGGTCATCCAACAATACTTGCTCAGTCACGCCGGTCCCGACAGGGATGTCATCCTGGGTCTTGGCTATGACAACACCCTGGGTGCCAAGATAGGCATAACCCTCATTGCGACCGGCTTTGAAAACGAAGCGCCTTTTGAAAAGGCCGCTCCCGAAACGATCCATAAGCCCAAGGAAGATGAAGACAAGGTGGTCTTCATCCTGGAAACATCGTCAAAATCGACTGAAATGGAGGCTTCGCAGCCTGAAATCCCGGAAGCCATTGCGACCGCAGCACCCGGCCCGGAAGAGCCAGATGCATTTGCTCCGATCCTGGTAGACCTCAATCCTATCCATCAGGAATTGCCAAAAAAGGAGGAGAAAACAGATCGACATCCAAAGCATCCGGAACAGGGTATTTTTCTGTTTGATCAGGGATCCATAACTTTACACCATAAGCCTCAGACAACCACTCAAAACCCTGACACGGAAAAAGCCAGTCAGACCAATTTCCAATCATCCAATACAAAACCCGTTCACGAAAAATCCGAAAGCAGAAAAGTTTCGGGAGGTTTCCTGTCTAAACCTTCAAACATTTATGCCCAGGATCAGAAGATACAAACAGCATCCGATCCTTACCCTTTACAAGAGTCTCAAAAGCCACCCATGGAGGAGTCCGATCCAGATTCCGACATGCAGCTTGTGATTAAAGAAAACTCCGCGGCGGATGATTCCGTGGCAACATCAACTCATTTAATATTGGCCTCTGCCGAGGAGCCTGCTTTGCAGGACGAGGTGGAGGAGCAGAAACGCAAGGCGGCTGAGCGTTTACACAAGTTGCGCAACTTGTCGTTCAACCTCAACACCGCTGACCCCAATAATGAATATGAACATGTGCCGGCTTTCATCCGCCGCAAATTTCAGGAAACTCAACCATCATTCTCTTCCGCAGAACAGTTCTACAGCAACTACACGGTGAAATCAGAAGACAACAATCAAGGTCAACTGAGTTCTCTTAATAATTTCCTGGAGGGAAAAAAACCTGACTGATCCCATATCTGCCGCCCTTGTGGCGGCAGTACTTTTTTAGTGAGTACCTGTCTGAAACCACAAAGGGCAATCAAGCCCATTCCCCGGCTTTCCAGCCGGGGTTTTTCGTGTCTTCTCTTTTACATTACATGACACCAAAATCATATCCGAACAGGTGGCAGTCAGTTCATTGAAACATTAACGTTAGAACTTTTCCACTGATGTTAAATTTTTGATTACAAATGATCTTCCTCATGGTCTGATTCAGAATAACAAACGCCCATTTCATACCTTCGCATCATCTTATGCACACAGTACTCATAACAG
>CAJBPC010000614.1 GCA_903957405.1 uncultured bacterium
GCAGACAGGCAACTGGCAATCTATGAAAAGAACCGCGACCTTGTCAGCGTCACCGATTACATACGGGATTCGTTCCTGTCAGACTTATAGAGCCCGATCCGAAGGTGCCCTACCCGATCCATATCATTCCTGCCTTCCAATTTTCGTCCTAATGGTTATTTTTGCAAGGTGAACATGCCTGGAACAAGAAGCATAAGGGTCGCGATACTCGACCTCTACGAAGGTGTGCCGAATCAGGGCATGCGCTGCATTCGTGAAATCATCAACCAGTTCGGCGAAGCGAATTCGCTGGATATGGAGTGGGACGAATTCGACGTGCGCTTGAAGCACGAGATGCCAGACATGGGTTATGACATCTACATTTCGAGCGGCGGGCCGGGCAGTCCGCTGGAAAGCGAGGGCAGTGAGTGGGAAAGGCACTATTGGCATTGGCTGCACCACATTGAAAAATGGAATAACGATCCGGCGAACCTCATCAAGAAAAAAGTCTTTTTCATCTGCCATTCCTTCCAACTGATCTGCAGGCATTACAGGATCGGGCATGTGACAAAACGCAAGTCCACTTCATTCGGAGTTTTCCCGATGCACATGCTCCATGAAGGCTGTGATGAAACGGTATTTGAAGGGCTTAACGATCCATTCTACGCTGTGGACAGCAGAGACTACCAGGTCGTTCAAGCGCACCACAACCGCCTTCGGGAGATGGGCGGAAAGATCCTGTGCATAGAAAAAGACCGGCCGCATGTTCCTCTGGAGCGGGCCATCATGGCGATACGTTTCACGGAGCATATGATCGGCACACAATTCCATCCGGAGGCCGATGCCATCGGGATGAGCATGTATCTTCAGACAGAGGATAAAAAGAAGACCGTCATCGACAGCCATGGTTTGGAAAAGTGGGAGTCGATGATCGAACACCTCAACGACCCCGACAAGATCCTGTGGACCTATTCGCATATCCTCCCGAATTTCCTGAATGAAGCCGTCGATTGCCTCCTTCCGGTCGAATCAATATGATTTCCGCATCACCGGAAGACGTTCGGATGCCATTGCGTCGATCATCCTCCTGAAATTTTCAGTACTTTCAAACCACAATCTTCACGGATGGTCTCAGATCTCAGGCAATCATACAACAGTGCTTTCAGTCGGGAGAAGTATCAGGCGTTCCTGAATGACCTGAACGGCGGGTACCCCGGTGCGATCGACTTCCGCATATCGGAAACACCCGTTTTCATACCTGCCGGTTTCGGCCGGCAGATCAGGGAAGTATGCGAACACATCATCGACATCATCCTCGACCCGGATTTCAAGGCACATAGCCAGGCATCGATCCCACCATCCGACGAAGTGCCTAACGATAACGGCTACCCTCATTTTCTGACATTCGACTTCGGCATTTGCCAGGGAGATGACGGTGCCGTGGAGCCCCGGCTCATCGAGATGCAGGGTTTCCCGACGCTGTATGGTTTTCAGGCATATTACCCCGAGACGCTGGAACGGCATTTCGAGATCCCGGTCAACTATTCGAATTATTTCAATGGGATCACAAAGGACAGCTATGTGAAGATCCTTCGCGACGTCATCATCGGCGATTGCGACCCCGAGCAGGTGATCATACTGGAGATCAGGCCGCACCGGCAGAAGACCCGCATCGATTTTTACTGCACGAGCACCTACCTCGGCATCGACATCGTATGCCTGACGGAACTCACATCCGAGGGAAGGAATCTTTTCCACATGAAGGACGGAAGGAAGATCCTTGTGAAACGGATATACAACCGGGTGATCTTCGATGAACTGCATGCACAAAAGGAAACGCTCGGCGATGTGCCGGACATACGGCTGGACTGGGACGTGGAGTGGGTCACGCATCCGAACTGGTTCTACCGCATCAGCAAATACACGCTCCCATACATCCGACATCCTTTTGTGCCTGAGACCTATTTCCTCAACGAGGTGAAGCAACTCCCCGACGACCTCGGACAATTCGTTTTGAAACCGCTGTTCTCCTTTGCCGGACAGGGGGTGGTGATCGATGTCACCATGGCGGATATAGATGCCGTTAAAGACCCGGAGCACTGGATTTTGCAACGCAAGGTCAGGTATGCGGATATCATTGAGACGCCCGACACGGCAGCCAAGGTCGAGATCAGGATGATGTATCTATGGGAGGCCGGAAAGCCCCGCCCCACCCTTGTCACGAACCTCGCAAGGCTCAGTAAAGGAAAGATGATCGGAGTCCGCTACAACAAAGACAAGGAATGGGTAGGTGCCTCCGTGGCTTATTTTGAAAAATGACAGGACGCATCTGTGATGACAGGTGCTACAGGATACGATGCATGAAAGCGACATGGCAGCGTGCATCCTTCCGTCATCCGAGACGTCAATCTTCCTTTTATTCTTCCGCTGTATTCTTCAAGGCGCCCAAGACCGAGTAAGCGTTCGCTATGACGATTTTTTTTCCATACAGGGAATCCCGTCCATTCCGTATTTCAATCATACCGTCCTCACGCGCACCGGATGACACTTCCCGCATGTGGAATGCTCCTTTCCCGGATGCCGTAAAAACATATTCCCGGTTGTTGAAACGCACCAAAGCTCCTTCCGGCACGACGGGTACATCTGCCTCGTTCACGCTGATGCTTGCATTGAGGAACATGCCGGGCAGCAGCTGTTTCGGTTGTGTCAGGAAATGGCAATGCGCGATCGCCAGTCGATCCTCGTCGACATTCCGGTTGAGCAGGATCACTTCTCCATCATATTCCTTTTCCGGTTCATCGACGAATGAGATCCTCACCTTTTGACCGACAGACACTTTCGACAGGTCTTTTTGAAAGATCGATAATGCGGCGTGGATGTCATCCGGATTGATGAGTTCGAAAAGCACATCGGATGGCTGCAGATATTTGCCGGTATTGACATTCACTTTCGACACGAAACCGTTGATGGGCGAACGAACGGAGACCCTTCTGGAGATGTTCGCAGGTGTGAGCCGATCGGGAGCGACGCCGATGAGGCGGAGCTTCTCTGCATATCCGTTGAGCATGATGCGTTGGCTGGCATAATCGGCGGTCGTCAGCTGGAATGTCTTGTCGGAGTTGACCTTATCCTTGTTCAGTTCTTTCTGTCGTTCGTATTCCTTCTCCAGGTAGGCGAGTTTCGCCTGTGTGATCAGGTAATCCTGCTGAAGCTGTACGACGGCTTGGTCTTCCATCTCCGCAATGACCTCCCCCTTGCTGACATGCATGCCCGGCATGAGCTTGGTGTACCGCAGGTATCCACCCATCGGGAAGCTCACGGATATCATGTTCTGCGGGGGTACGTCAACCACACCATTCACGGTGATCGTCGTCCGGATCTTTCGGGTGGAAATCTCCCCTAAAGTGATCCTGCCATTTTCAATCTGCTTGTCTGTCAGGGACACCCTGTCTTCAGAGCGGGTCTCTTCCGGCAATGGTTCTTTTGTTTCATCGCCCTTGCACGAGTCCAGAAAGAATATCGTGATCAATGCCATCAATTGGTATCTCATCTTTACTGATTTCCGGTTATGTAATGTAATTCGGCTTCCGCATCCCGTATGGCCTGCAGCGCATCGAGGTATGACAACTTTATCTGCACGGACTGGTTCATGAGTACTGTCCATTCCATGTAGGATATCTCACCGGCTGAAAGGCTTTTGGATGCATTCAGGAGGATCTGTTCAGACAGTACCCGACCTTGGGATGCATAGTAATCGACCGCGGCCATGTGTTTTTCGCGAAACTGAAGC
>CAJBPC010000615.1 GCA_903957405.1 uncultured bacterium
GAATCCATTTGGGAGATTTAGATAAACCGAGATCGGCATGAACTCTCCCACCATCACGAGGTCGGGGCGGTTGTCGCCGTTCATGTCATGCCATTGCGCATCCGTAACCATTCCGGCAAAGCTGAAGGCGGCTGGCTTCTTGGTGAATCGTCCCGTTCCGTCATTGATCAGCAGATACGATTCGGGTGTGAGGGGATAGCGGCCGGGGATCAGGCGCCCTCCCACAAAGATGTCCATGTCGCCATCAGCATCCACATCCGCCGCCCTGACGCAAGACTTAGCAGAAGCGGATACCTCCGGAAGCGGTATGAGGGACTTGATGAGTCCACCCTTTCCGTCATTCATGTACAACTCATCCTGTAGGCTTGGAGTGTTGGGCTCCCATATGGAGTAACCGCCTTTTGCAACGTAAAGATCAGGCCATCCATCTCCATTGACATCCGTGAACAATGCCGCTGACACACTGGCCTCCTCCTCATTGACGATCGACAAACCATCTGCCATCGAAAACGCACCGCTGCGTGACTGAAGGTAGAGTCGGCCGGGTTGCGTCCGGTTTCCACTGACGAACAGATCTTCCAAACCATCCCTGTTCACATCGGATTTCGCCATCACAGGACCGGTATTTGAATACATGAAAAGCAACAGTTGCTGCCTTTTGAAATCGTTCTCGCCGAATCCTTCATGTTGATAATCCACAGGCGAAGCCGTTCGGCTGAATACGGAGGGCATTGGGGTGGCGAAGGAGGGGGATGATACCCGTTTTTGTGATGGGGTAATGGTGAGCATCTGGTCTGCAGCCGGCGCTGTCAACATGGTCACACCGCCATCCGGCCAGATGATCCTGACGGAATCCACCTGATCGGTCTTTTCAAGTCCGAAATGAACGATCGTACTCACGGCCGAAAGATACCCGCGATTCTGTCCGAGTTCGGCATACTGCATCACGCCTCCAGCAAACAGATAAATTCGTGCACCGATGGCCGGTGCGGCTTTTTCATTGACGACCCGAAAAGAGATGTAATGATGTCTGTTCAGTGCTCTGGCGTTGTTGCGATGAATGAAGGCCGGATCATTGATATTGTTGACAATGATGTCGAGATCGCCATCGTTGTCAAGGTCGGCATAAACCGCCGCACTGGAGATGGCTGGCTGTTCGAAGCCCCAGGCCACCTGTTCGTTTGAAAAAGTCAGGTCGCGGTTATTCCGGAACATGTAGTTGGGCAACTTCGTCGAAGGCATCGCGCGGACGAGGTCCATCAACTGCACGGGTTCACGATCCATGGCCTTTTTGACCTTATAATCACCCCAATAGCGGAGAAAGTCCTTATTGGTATAGTCACGAAGGTAGCCGTTGGTGATGAACAGGTCTTTATACCCGTCGTTGTCGAAATCGGCCATGAGCGGGGCCCAGCTCCAGTCGGTTTTGAAGATGCCGGCAAGCTGACCGATTTCACTGAAGGAACCGTTCCCGTTGTTGAGGTGCAGCATATTGCGCATATACTGCTTGTGCAGTCCCTGCTGCTGCATGAGTTCGAAGATGTCATAATTCTCCTGCAACTGCAGGAGTTTCTGTCTTTTGTTGCCTTCCGGCAGCATGTCAAGCGTGATGATGTCTGGCAGTCCGTCGTTGTTGAAATCGGCGATATCCGCCCCCATGGAGAACTGCGACATATGTGTCAGTGCCGAATCCGCCATATCGCGGAATGTCTTGTCGCGATTGTTCAGGTAGAGATGATCGGGTTCGTTGTAATCATTTGTGGCGTATAGATCAGGCCAGCCGTCCTGGTTGATGTCTGCGACAACGATGCCGAGTCCGAAAGTAAGTGCAGAGCGGCTGATCCCGCAACGGTCGGAGACATCGGTAAACCGACTGCCATTGTTCTCGAACATTCTGCAACCGGCAAAGGTATCCGGTGTGTTGCGGAATTTCGCAAATTCAAGGTTATCGACTTTTTTAACGCTGTGATTGAGCAGGAACATATCCAGATCTCCATCTCTGTCATAATCAAAAAAAGCCGCCTGGGTGCTGTAGGATGGGTCATCGAGTCCGAATTCCTTTCCCGCTTCCCTGAAGGTGAAGTTCCCCAGGTTGATGAAGAGCTGATTGCGCCTGACATCGGGTTCTCCTTTTCCGGAGTAGCAAACATATACATCCAGCAGACCGTCGTTGTTGACATCCGCCATGGTGACACCGGTCTTCCAATGTCCGGCGCGGCCTTCGACGCGGGCACCTGATGATTTTGTCACATCCTGGAAGCGGAGCCCGCCGAGATTCCTGTACACCTTATTGGGACCCATGTTGGCGGTGAAGAAAAGGTCTGGCAAGCCATCATTGTCGAGATCCCCGACTGCCAAACCCGCTCCGTTGAAAAAATACTCATATGCCAGTACATTCAACCCCTCTGATTCACTGATTGCATTGATGAATGTTACGCCGGTTTGTTTGGAATCAAGCTGGGTGAACAGCTTCTGCTGTGCAAAGATCGTCGTGCACGACAAGGCGAGAAAGCTCGTGATAACTGCCGGCAGAAGGGCGTATTTCCGGTAAGACATGAGGCTGTCTGATTTAACGGTACAAGTTAGCGAATGAGGATGAGAGTTGTGGATTTTCAAAAACGGAAAGGCGCCACAAGGGCGCCTTTCCGTCGTATCTGAAGGGTGGGAAATCACTTTCCACCATCCCACCATACTTTGGTCATGAAGTTGTCACCGCCCATGCGGTCAACAGCTGCCTTGTAGTTGGTTGGATTTGAACTGATTTCATTCTCCCAATATTTCAAACGGCGTGGAATCTGGTTGACTTCCCACCTGTTCGGGTCATTGGTCGGTGTGAGTGCCGGGATGCCGGTCCTCCTCCAGTTGCTCCATGACTCGATGTCATTGAGGAAGGTGGCTGCCCAGAATTCTTCACCGATGAGGCGCTTCTTATCATTCGTGGAAGCGGCGGCAAAGCCACGACCGGTGATATATGCATCGATATCAGCCTGTGAGCGTGCGAAAGTGCCATCAAAAGAAGACCAGTTCTTGATCGCTGCATCGACACCTTTCTGAAAATGGGTGGCAGAATTTGTTGTCAGCCATCCGAGTACTGCGGCTTCAGCAGCCATCAGTTCCACTTCTGCGTATGTCTGCATCATGTAGGGATCTGACCAATCCATGTACTTGATGTTGAGCATGGAGAAGATCCAACGAGGTGTTGGAGAAGCAGTCCATGCCGCCAATTCGGTTGGCGTCAGGACTGTAGGCATATTGGCCGTAGTATATCCGTTCGGCATACCATTCTGGTTGGCAGGTGTGGTATTCCAGGTAGCTGAAGCTTCAGGGTTGCCGGTACCACCGGTGACGATCATCAAACGGGGGTCATTGTTGGCTTTCATCCAGTTCACGAAAGTGCGGGAGACCTTGCAATCCTTTGAATACTTGTAGGTATTCCAGTAGCCGTCGTTCAGACCATTGCGGTTGATACCTTGTGGGCCTTCTGCGAATTTGATATTTGCATTGTCCGCATTCGAAGTGAAAGCTCCGTTGTTGTATGCCTCAAGGAATACGGTCTTTGCAGTGGCGGCATCGACATTACTCATTCTGAGGGCGACGCGCATCAGGAGGGAGTTCGCGAATTTCTTCCACTTTGCGATATCGCCGCCGTAGACGAAATCCTGAGAACCCAGCGATTTGGCAGAGGCGCCGAATTTGTCACGGGCAGCTTTGATGTCACGCACCAGGAAATTATAGACATCCTTTTGGTTGTCATACTTCGGGAACCAATTCTCTTCCGCTTCCATGCCACGTCCGGCCTGCTCGTAGGGAATATCTCCGTAGAGATCCGTCATGCGGTGCAGGTCAAATGCACGCAGCAGTGTGGAGGCGGCCCATATATTGGCCTGGCTTGGATCATCCTTCGTCTTGCTGATGGCGTTTGAAAACAGCTTGATCACATCGGTATAGTGGCGCTCCATGTAGGCACCGCTGTATTGTGCGCTGTAGAAATACTTATCTCCACTGAAATAACCCGCAGTGGATGAGGTATGCTGAATCATCGTCGCAGCATAAAGCATGTTGGCACGGGTATTCTCGTACTCACCTGCGATGCGCAGGGTTGCAAGGGAGAAAAGATAGGTCTGATCCATGTCAGAAACAGAGTTCTGATCGATGTTCAGATCGGCGAGCTTTTCCTTGTCACAGGATGACAAAGACAGCAATACCGATAACGAAACGGTTGCTATTTTAAGAATTTGCTTCATAATATTCATTTTTTAATGCAGCTGATCAGAAGTTCACGGAAAGATTCACACCCACGCTGCGGGTCTGCGGCATGGCGAAAAATTCCAGACCCTGTGAAGAACCAGAAACAGTGTACGCGGATTCCGGATCGATGTTCGGTACGTTCGACCACAACATAAACAGGTTACGACCTACGATGGATAAAGAAGCGGACTCGAACGGAGTCTTCTTGAGCATTGTCGCAGGCATGGTATAACCCAAAGACATTTGGCGGAGGCGTCCGAAGGAAGCATCATACACCATGTTTTGCGTCACGTTGGCATAGTTCTGATAGTAGTTGTCGATGTTCGCAGCTGGTATCGTCCAGGTATTTGGAGCACCTGCCGTTGTCACACCTGTCACTTTCAGAGAACCATCACGTCCGGGAAGTGTACCCTGATGCAATCCATAATAGTAACCGTAGTAGTTCGTTCCGGAGACCACGCTTCCACCTTGACGGAAGTCAACCAACACATCAAGTTTGAATTGCTTCCATGACAGAATGCTGCTAAGTCCACCTGAAACCGGATGACGACCTTCTGCCAGTACCTCGTAACCTGCAGTAGACACAGGGTAGCCATCAGCATTGTACATCAGGTTGCCTTTGTCGTCCGTGCGATGCTTGTAGCCGGTGATCATGCCCAAAGGCTGACCAACTACATGTGCGATCCGCTCACGGCGAACCCTTGATTCTTCCAGATTGAGGGTCGTGACCGGCTTACCGGCTGCATTCGTGCCGAGGTTGACCACATTGCTGCGGTTGATGGCATAGTTGAATGACAACTCCCACTTGAAGTCTTTTTGCTGGATGACCGTGGCATTCACCATCAGTTCCAGTCCTTTATTGGTCAACTCTCCAATATTGATAAGCGTTGAACCGTAACCGGATGTGGAGGATATGCCGGCAGCGAGGATGTCGTTGGTTGTGCGCCTGCTGTAATAGGCCACATCAAGACCAAACCTGTTCTTCAGGAAGCGGAAATCAGCACCGATCTCAAATTCAGAGGACAGGTATGGTTGCAGATTCTGGTTAGGAATGGAGCCATTGTTGACCTGGCCCAGGTTTGCTCCAAGATGCCCTTGACCAACCAGTCCATAGGTAAGGTTGAGCGCATATGGATTCGGCGCACCGCCACCGACCTGTGCCCATGAAGCACGCACTTTGGCGAAGTTGATCGCCTCGGGGAGTTTGAATGCGTCGGTCGCAATGAAGCTGGCTCCAACTGACGGATACACCAAGGTGTTGTTGTTGGAGGACAGGGTCGAGAACTGATCCTGGCGGACGGTACCGTTCAAGAAAAGAAAGTTCTTGTAGCCCAAGTTGGCCTGTGCGAACACGGAGTTGATCCCCAGTTCGGAGAAGCCGTAAGAGAAAGAAGGCGCTGCAACATTCCTTACGCTGTGTACGAAGGGAACGAC
>CAJBPC010000616.1 GCA_903957405.1 uncultured bacterium
CCCGGTCTTGCTATCATTAACCGCATTCATATCACCGGAACGGAGCATCTGGCCGGTCTGCCCAAAAGCAATGTGTTGTTCGTGAGCAATCACCAAACCTATTTCGCTGATGTCATGACTTTTCTGCATATATTCTGTGCAGTGAAATGGCGGAAACAAAACCGCTTAGGCATACCGTACTACCTGATCAATCCATTTTCCAACGTGTATTTCGTTGCGGCAGAGGAAACGATGAAAGACAATTGGATGACACGGCTTTTTTCACTCGCAGGCGCGCTTACCGTGAAGAGAACATGGAGGGCTGAAGGAAAGGATGTGCAACGCAGCCTTGACCTCAAGGATACCAATAAGATCCATCAAGCCCTTGAGAAGAGTTGGGTTATCACGTTCCCGCAAGGGACGACAAAGCCTTTCGCCCCCGGCCGAAAAGGCACGGCACATATCATCAGGGAACAGCAGCCACTCGTGGTTCCTGTGGTGATCAATGGATTTTGGCGTGCCTTCAATAAGAAGGGACTTAAGTTCAAGAAAAAAGGTACCCTGCTATCGGTCAGATTCAAGCCACCCATGGAGATCGATTATTCCGATACTCCCGAAAACATCCTTGAAAAGGTCATGGATGCGATAGAGCAGAGTCGAAAGTTCATGCTCAAGGGTAAGCACCACCTGATCAGCGTGATCGATAAGTGATTTTTCCCGCGATCAGTCCTGCGTGAAAAGCGCTTTCAGCTCCAAAGCGTCATTCGGTTTCATCTTTCCGCCCAGTATCAGCCGGAGTTGTCGCCTTCTCAGCGCACCTTCGAATAATTTCTGTTCCTCTTCAGAAGTAGGCACCACGGGAGCCACAGCCCTTGGCTTTGTGTTCGGATCCATTGCCACGAATGTGTAATATGCTTCATTGCTTTTATAGCGGTACTGGTGTGTGAGGTCCTCTCCCCATACGTGCAGATGGACCTCCATGCTCGTATGAAAAGCACGGGTGACTTTTGCCTCTATATGCACCACATTTCCCAGTTTGATGGGAGACTCGAAGGAGATATTGTCTACCGAGGCGGTGACCACAGGCGCGAAGCAATGTTTACTCGCGGATAGTGCCGCGGCAATGTCCATCCAGTACATGAGCCTTCCACCCATCAGGTTGCCGAATAGATTGGTGTCGTTGGGCAGCACCAGTTCCGTCATGATGATCCTGCTTTCAGATGCATTTCTTGCTTCCATCCTGTCCATGTTTGGTCGTGAATTATTTTTCGGTTACGTGTTGCAGTTAGATCGTGGCTTTTCCGCAGCGGGCGAGGAAGCCGGCTTGGATATCCGCAGCCATACCCGGGCTGTCGGGAACTTCCAGGTCGAATCCGCGGTATTCAGCGCCACCTGTCACGGGGTCCTCCAAATGCCCCAGCAGGCATGTATCGAGGTCGTAGTATACTATGTTTTCATGCGACATGGCAAGGTGTACTTTTGCCGTCAGCCCAAGCCGGCTCTCCAGCATGCCGCCAAGCATGCAAGGTATGCCGTATGTTGCCGCGACATCAGCTATGCGTATGGCTTCCAGTATCCCGCCGGACTTCGCAAGTTTGATATTGATATAATCGCATCCGCCCGATTCAATGATCCGAATGGCGTCAAAATGATTGCACACGCTTTCGTCCGCCATGATCTTTACGGGTGACTGTCGGCGAAGTTCCGGCAGAAGGTTATCGTAGTGATGGTGGATGGGTTGTTCACAGAATTGTATGTCGTATCCGGCCAGCGCGTTCAAAGTTTCCACTGCCGTTGCAAAATCCCATCCCTGGTTGGCATCGATGCGCAGTGCGATGTCGGGACCCACTGCTGCCCGGATCAGTCTGATTCTTTCGACATCTTCTTTGCCGTTTTTCCCCAGTTTGACTTTGATCGTCCTGACTCCCCGTGCCACGAAGTCAGTGGCCGTTTACGCCATGTTGGCGGGTTCGTCAATGCCGATGGTGAGGTCGGTTACAATGCGTTTGCGCTTGCCGCCCAGGAACTCATATAAGGGGATGCCATCCCTTTTTGCTGAGAGGTCGTGCATGGCCATGTCAAACGCGCTTTTTATGGTTGTGTTTCTGGCGATGTACGCATCCATTTCGTTCATGCGGCCGGCAATATCGTATGCATCCTTGCCTTTGATGAGCCGGGCCAGGTCTTTTCCCACTTCGAAGCAGGTGGATTGGGTCTCACCCGTGAGCATGGGGAATGCGGAACACTCTCCCATGCCTGTCAGCCCGTCGGAGCTGTGCATTCGGATGAATATGTTTTGTGCGACGGTTGATACTTCCGTTGCGATCACAAAAGGCTCCATTGGGATGGAAAGCCTGAAGATCTCCGTATGGGTGATGTTTCCTGGCATGATCGGGCGAAGGTAAGCCATTTCAGTGCGAGAAGTCCCGCCGGATGGATGGATCGATGCATCATGCCGACACCGGAAGGGGTCAGATCCGAATCAGTTTTTTCGATCGAAGGATATCAAGCGTGAGTGGATCGCCATCCCGGACGTTTTTGAATCCCTTCATGTCGCATAGCATCATCACATGGTCGCCCGCATCCGTCTGCGAGATCACTTCCAGTTCCATCCATGCCAGGGCTTCGAGGAGCACGACGAAACCTTGCCATTCAGCGGTGAGCTTTCTTTTTGTCAGGGATGCGATCTTGTCTGTATTTCGACCGCTCTTTCTGCCGAGTAAGGCCAGCAGGCGGTATTGTTCCGCAGACATCAGCTGTAGGACGAATGTCGGTGATGCCTGAACCAGATCAAGGGTGAGGCTTCCCTTGAAAAGGGCGACCATGAAACGTTTTGGGTCCATGCTTACAGCGGAGACATACGTGCAGATGTGCATATTCTTGGTTTCACCGCTGCTGCTGCTGACGCTGTAGACGGGCAGGTCGATCCTGTTCCAGGGCTTTTTCATCTCAAGGGTGGTTTGGTACATCCAGTGATCTCAGGAATTCTGCTGCGATGCGCAGGTGATTCGCCTTCTTTTCTTCATTCATCTTGTCGAATGTGTTTACCAGCATCCCGAGCCTTGGATTCCTTAAGAAGAAATCACGGTGCACATGCATGAAGCGCCAGAAGAGTGCATCCCAAGTCTCTGTCCAGCACCTACCTGTTTGCGGAACGACGGATTTCTTCCAGTCGCCCATCTTCATGAGGTAATTGCTGCCGCTGATGTAGGGCTTTGTCATCATGAGTCCCCCATCGGCGAATTGCGTCATGCCGTACACATTTGGAACCATCACCCAGTCATAGGCATCGATGTACAATTCCATGAACCACTTGTGTACATCATCCGGATCGAATTCACACAGCAGGAAGAAGTTCCCCATCACCATCAATCTTTCAATATGGTGCGAATAGCCTGTGATCAACAGTTTCCGGATCACCGAGTCGACCGGAGCGATGCCTGTTTCACCCGTCCAGAAGCGGGCAGGTATTTTTCTGCTAAAGTTCCAGAAGTTTCGTGTGCGTTGACGGCTTCCTTCCCGTTCGTAGAGGGCCCGGATGAATTCCCTCCAACCCATGATCTGCCGGATGAATCCCTCCAGGGAATTCATGGGTATATCGTACCGCGTTGCATGGTCGAGTGTGCTTTTGATGACCTCTGAAGGTTCCAGCAGTCCGGTATTGAGCATGGGGGAGAGTATCGAGTGGAACAGGAAATGTTCTTTATCCGCCATGGCGTCCTCATATTTGCCGAAGCGTTCCAGCCGGTTGTGGAGGAAGTCGTTCAGCAGCATATCAGATGCTTCGAATGTCCATGCCCAGGGGAAGCCTTCTTTGAAAGGCGGGTTGCTGTTCCCGTAATTTTCCGGGAAATGCCGATCCACGAATTCCGCCGCTTCCCTCGTGTATGCGTCGGGTTTGGCGATGTTGTAAGCTGGGAGGGGTTCTCCCTTTGGCAACCTGATGCGGTTCTCGCTGTCGAATGTCCATTTCCCGCCGGTGGGGGTGCCGTCCGGCTCCATCAGGATCTGGCGTTGCTTCCTCTGCCAGGTGTAGAAGTCTGTCTGGAAGTATCGTTTCCTGCCGTTGAAGAACGCATCCGTCTCGATCTTCCGGTTCATGAAATACGGTGACGGATACACGAAGATGCGGATGCCTTTCGATCCCGCCGATCTTGCCAGTCTTTTTTCAAGCCAGTCATCCGTCGGTTCGGCGTAATGAACGGATGTGATTCCGAGCCCGGACATTTCTTCGATGAGGATTCTCAGGTCATGCTCGGGCGCTGTGCAATCAATGTACCTCACGGCATATCCCTTCGAACGCAGATGGTCGGCATAACACATCATCGATGCCCTGTGGTAAACGAGTTTTTGCTTGTGGAAGCGGTACTGGCTGAAGAACAGCCATTCCTCCACAAGCCAGACAGGCCTGGTCCTGTCAAGTGCCGGGTGGTCTCTGAAGAGCTGATGCGGAAAAACCAGGGAGATGTCATTCATGCCGTATCGAGAACAAAGTCTGTGCTGAATTGTTTATCGTGTCAAACCGAATGCATGGAAAAGTTAAATGGGAAGAAAGTTCTGATCGTAGGTGCCACCGGAGGCATTGGCTCACAAACCGCTAAACTTCTGGCCGGCAGTGGTGCGGAATTATATCTATCTGGCAGGAAAGCCGATGAGCTCTCCGCGCTTGCGAATTCTCTGAACGTACCGGCAGAAAGGATCTTCATCACCGACCTGACGGATGAGGCATCTGTGAATGCCATGGCAGAGCAGATCAATGTGCAGTCCGGTGCGCCGGACATCCTGATCAATGCATCGGGTATCGGTATCATAAAACCCGTCGAACAGCTGAGCCTGTCGGAATTCACCGCTACCATCAATGCGAACCTCATCGGATCTTTCATACTGGTGAAGGCATTCCTTCCGGGCATGAAGGTTGCAAAGAAAGGACTGATCATCAACATACCCGGTGTGCTGGGTAAGGTACCGATGGCAGGTGCCGCCGCCTACAGTGCCAGCAAATACGGACTCGTGGGGATGATGCAGAGCATTCGGGAGGAACTGAAGCGGACCGATATTCGCATCACCAATCTCTTCTTGGGTGGGGTTGATTCCCCTTTCTGGGATACGATCGACATGCGGGTTCAAAAGGATAAGATGATCAGAGCGGAAGAAGCGGCACGAGCGATATGGTTCCTGTGCCAGCAGCCTTCGAGCGGCGTAGTGAGTGAGATGGTCCTTCAGCCATTCAACCACCAGGCCATATGAATGCAGGGTATCCGGGCGTTATCAGGATCTTATGATCGCGATCTTTCTGACGCTCTGATACCCTGCAAATCCTTTTATTTACTCCAATTGACCGTGATCGTCTTCACATCCTTTGAATTACTGCCCAGCATGATGTCAAATGCTCCGGGCTCCCAGTCGTATATCAAGTCGTAGTTGTAGAACTTGAGGTCATCGGTGTTGATGTCGAAGCGTACGTTCTTCTTCTCGCCGGGTTTCAATTCTATCTTCTGGAACTTCTTCAACTCTTTCACGGGGCGCGTCACCGAACCGACCCTGTCGCGGATGTAGAGTTGGATGACTTCTTTTCCCGCGGTGTTCCCGGTATTTGTCAGTGTAGCCATCACCGTTAGTATCTGATCGCCTTTCGGGGTCGTCGTACTGACGACAGGATCTGAGATGGAGAATGTCGTGTAGCTGAGTCCGTGACCGAAGGGGTACAGCGGTTCATTGTCGACGTCGAGGTAGTTGCTCGTGTATTTTGAAAACCATTTTCCTTCCGGGAGTGGTCTTCCCGTGTTTTTGTGGTTGTAGTAGAGAGGGATCTGTCCGACATGCTGCGGAAAGGTGGATGGAAGTTTTCCGGAAGGGTTGACATCTCCGAAAAGCACATCCGCGACGGCGCGGCCCGCCTCGGATCCGCCAAACCAGACATTCAGTATCGAGGGGACATGTGCATCTTCCCAGGTCAGGGTGAGTGGTCTGCCTGTGAGCAATACGAGTACTAAGGGTTTCCCGGTTTTCACCAGTGCGCGCAGCAGGTCTTGTTGTGCTTTGGGTATGCCGATATCGGTTCGGCTGGAGCTCTCGCCGGTCATCTCGGAGGATTCCCCGAGTACGGCGACAACGACATCCGACTGTATGGCGACGGCGACCGCTTCTTGGATCATCTCATCCGGAGAGCGGTTCTCCCTACGCGTGGATTTTCCGAACATACCTGCCCGTTCGTCGAAGAGGCTGTCTGCATCGAGGTTTGAGCCACGTGCCGTGAGTATGCGAACATTGCCGCCACCCACTTCCTTGAGGCCAGTGAGGATGGAAGTGGCTTTGGAGAGGTCCGCTGCGACGCTCCAGGTGCCGGGCATGTTTTCTTTATTGTCCATCAGCGGGCCGATCACTCCAATGGTCCCGCTTTTTTTCAGGGGCAGGATATTGCCTTTGTTCTTCAGCAGCACAAAGCTTTCTGCGGCGGTCTGACGTGCGATCCTGCGGTGTCCGTCGGTGAAGACTTCCGTACGGGCCCTGTTTTCATCGCAATAGCGATAGGGGTCTTCGAACAGGCCGAGTTTGTATTTTGCTTCCAGGATCCGGCGGCATGCCTGATCGATCTCGGCCGGATCGACCGATTTGTCGTTGACGGATTCCTGAAGCGTCGTGAGGAAACCCTCCCCGACCATGTCCATGTCGAGGCCTGCTTTCAGAGACATGGCCGCGACCGTTTTCAGGTCGCCAAGGCCGTGGTTCATCATCTCATTCACCGAGGTGTAGTCTGACACCACGAAGCCTTTGAACTTCCATATCCTGCGAAGCACATCCGTGAGCAGCCATCGGTTACCCGTTGCCGGTATCCCGTCGATCTCATTGAATGAGGACATCACACAGCCTACGCCCTCGTCGATGGCAGCTTTATAGGGTGGGAAGTATTCGTTGAACATCCTGATGTGGCTCATGTCGACCGTATTATAGTCCCGTCCCGCTTCGGATGCACCGTACAATGCGAAATGCTTCACGGTGGCCATCATCGTGTTGTTCATGGAAAGGTCCCTACCCTGGTATCCGCGGACCATCGCCCTCGTGACCAGCGACCCAAGGTAAGGGTCTTCTCCGATCCCTTCAGCCACCCTGCCCCAGCGAGGGTCGCGGCTGATATCCGCCATCGGAGAAAAGTTCCAGCAGATGCCCTGGGCCGTGGCTTCGATCGCTGCGATGCGTGCGCTTTGTTCGATCAACTGAGGATCCCATGTTGCAGCAAGTCCCAATGGTATCGGGAAGACCGTCTCGTAACCATGGATCACATCCATACCGAATATCAGCGGGATCTTCAGCCTGCTATCTTTTACGGCGATATCCTGAACCGCACGGATCTTGTCAAGCCCTCTGATGTTGAAAAGGCCTCCGACTTTTCCCTGACGGATCTTTTGACCGATGTCTGAGCTCGACGCCTGGCCGGTGACGATATCCCCCGCTCCCGGCAGATTCAGTTGCCCGATCTTTTCTTCGAGGGTCATTTGCTTCATGAGGTCACTGACGAATTGATTCATCTTTTTCTCGGCAGGTGTCTGAGATTCGACCTGCAAGCTCATAATTGAAAACAGCAACAGGAACATCGGCAACCTTGACTTCATGCATATTCGTTTTGGGAGCTGAAAGTTATTGAAAATTCGTGCCAAGTGGGAGGATGCATTTTCGCCTTTTGCAATTTTCCTGCCCCAGGTTTCAGGCATGAGCTATGACCACGGACCATTCGGGGATATCATTCCGTGTAAATTGACAGGATATCTGCGAACTTTGAAATGGGACTGGTCACGCAGTGCCTGATCCCCATCACAAATCTGATCATTATGTCATTGTTGGTTGTGGACAAGCTCATGCGGAAGCAGGGACTGGATTTTTCTTTGGATGGCATCAGCTTCAAGCTTGAGCGGGGGGAGCGCCTTGCCCTGACAGGTGCTACCGGATCGGGGAAATCTACCATCTTGAGGATCGCTGCCGGCCTTTTGCAGGCGGATGCCGGTTCTGTGTGGTTTGAGGGGAAAAGAGTGCCCGGCCCGGAAGAGAAGCTCATGCCCGGGCATCCCGGTGTCGCATACCTGAGCCAGCATTTCGAGTTGCGGAAGAACTATCGGGTGGGGGATGAGTTGGAGGCCTGGAGTAAGCTGACGGTAGCTGAGACATTGAGGATCTGCGAGATCTGCCGGGTCGGACATCTTCTAAAGCGGATGACCCATGAGCTTTCCGGGGGAGAGCGGCAAAGGGTCGCATTGGCGCGCGCGCTGCTCACCGACCCGCGTCTGCTGATGCTGGACGAACCATATTCGAACCTCGACGCGGTTCATAAACAGGTCATGCAGGATGTCATTGAAGACATATCGGCGACTCTGGGCATCACCTGCATGAAAGTCCTCCACGACGGTGCGGATGTGCTTTCCTGGGCCAGCCGGGTCATTGTCATGCGCGACGGAAGGATCGTGCAGGAGGGGGATCCTGGGTTTGTGTATTATCAGCCAGTGGATGAATATGTGGCGGGACTGCTGGGCTATTACAGCATGTTGGATGCGGAGAAACTGGCAGGGTCGATCGAATGGTCTGCGACCGGTCCGGGTATCGTCCTTGTCAGGCCCGGGTCTGTCGCCATCGTGGATGCCGGCAGAGGCGATGCCGACGGCCGGGTGACGGAGATCCGTTTCTTGGGAAGCCATCACCGGGTATCGGTGATGACGCCGGCGGGTAAGGTTTCTCTCCATGCGATCCGGCCGGATGTCGAACTGGGAGAAACGGTCGGCCTCTTGTTCCGCAGGGATGAGTTGTGCCATGTGTGAATGGTTTATATTCGTTTCACATCATTATATCGACAAGCCATGCGATACATCGCCTTCACACTCCGGTCATTTTTTTCTTGCAGCGTCTCATGTATGCTGACACTCGCGACGATCATGCATTCCGTCTTCGTAACGGATGCCCTATCGCAGCATATCGCTTATCCGTTACCGTTATGGGATGACGGATCCGTTCGCTCCGCGCCTGCGGATTGGTTGCTGGGTGGCGTGAAAGAGAAGGCGGGGGTGTACGGGACACGCGACGGCCGCGATGTCGTGTTATACAACGGATTGGTGAAGCGTGTATTCCGGTTGCAGCCAAACCTCGCCTGCACGGATATCACCAATATGTCAAGCGGTCAGCAATTGCTGCGTTCCGTGCGGCCCGAGGCTCGCGTCACCATCGATGGCCGGGAATTCCGGGTAGGCGGACTTCAGGGACTCACGGAACACGCATATTTCATGCCAGCCTGGATCGAC
>CAJBPC010000617.1 GCA_903957405.1 uncultured bacterium
ATCCCCCTGCAGTCGAATACACAAACCAGATGGTGTGCGTACCCGCTCCCGCCGCTGCCGGACTAAAGCTTCCTGCCGCTGTAGTACCCGGCCCCCGATAGATTCCGGTTCCGGTCACCCCGTTGGTGACAGATGCCTTCGCCACATCTACCGCCTGGGACTCCTGGCAGACAGCTGTCAATCCCGTAAAATTGATCACAGGCTTCAGCGCAAAAGTCGCAGAAATGGCGGTGTCCTTCGAACAACCATCGGCACTGGTGACCGAGAGTTTGATATTGTACGTCCCCTCGGCATAATCATGCGAAGGATCCTTCAGGACCGATGTATTGGGATTGGTCCCACCGGCATTGGCATCTCCAAAGTTCCAGAGATGGGTGAGCGTCTGGCCATCCGCAATCGTGGATGTATTATTGAAAAGCACCCTGCCGTTGGTTGGCAGACAACCGCTGTTCGGGATCGAGAAGGAAGCCACAGGGGTGGCACTCACTTTGATGGTCTGAGAGACGGAATCCGAACATCCTTCATTGGTGGTATACTCGTACCAGATCCGGTGCGTGCCCGGTCCAGCGACTTTCGGATCGAACTTCCCATCAGAACTTGTACCAGGCCCCCTATACACAAATGAACCGGGCAATCCATTGGTGACAGAACCTTTTGCCACCGAAAAGCTCGCCACAGTCTGACAGATATCCGTGAGTGCCGCAAATGCCAGCGCCGGCTTCAACTTGAAAGCGATGGGCATCGTGGTATCCTTGCTGCATCCGTTGACGGTCGTGGCAGAGAACTTCACATTGTATGTACCCGCCTGGAAATTATGCATGGGATCCTTGATGGCAGCGGTGTTGGGATTGGCCGCAGTGGCGTTCGCATCCCCGAATTGCCAGGCATATGCACTGATCGCCTGCCCGTCAGCCGAACTCGCCGTTCCCGTGAAGCGCACCTCGCCCGCAGGAGCGATGCAGCCATTGGCGTCATTGGTGAACGAGACTGCCGGCAGGGCAAAAACGGTGACCTGCTTCTCCAGTGTATCACTGACACATGTCGGGCTGGAACTGGACGCATGCCGCACCCTGTACACACCCGGCGATGGGTAAACATACTGAAGGGTCGGTCCTGCCGCGGATACGGAGTCCTTGCCGTTGCCAAAACTCCAGTACCAACGGTTCACAGAGATGCCTGGACTGGAAGTGTCCTTGAACTGAAATCCCGTACCGGCGCAGACGGCATCCGGCATCGTGATGAAACCCGCCGGGGGCTTATCCCCGATGGTGATGGTTTTTATCGTATCGGAAGCACAACCATCCCGCGTGACAACGGACAACTTGATATCGTATGCCCCCGGAGCATATAAGCGCTTGACAGAAAAACTGTCGCTCTGCTGGCCGCCGGGGAATGTCCATTTGAAATCACGCACCACATAACTGTTGCTGGTAGTATCCTTCGCTTTGAATAAAATGGTATCCTTTGTACAACCGGAATGGACGAATGAAAAATCCGCATCAGGCTTGGCCTTGACGATCACCGGAATCGTAAGATCCTCCCTTGTATAGCAGTTCTCAATAGTGGGATGGTAGGAACTGATCGGGATAAATATCGTGTCCGACTTGCCAAAGGTGTAGGTACCGGGTAGTTCATACCTCCAGTACTTGATGCCGTTCACAAACACAGTATCCTTTGGAACGGGGTTGTTATCCGTGTAATTCGCACTCGGACTGATCACGCCGGAACCGAGCTTGCTGAGGTTCCAGTCGATCCGAAATGGCTGGTAGGCTGCCATCAGCACCGACAACTTCACCGGCGTGTTCACACAAGTGTATGTATGCTGCTTCGCGGCGGTATCCGGAAGGTTCTGAACCCCGCTGACGGCATTGAGGTTGTTGATGTACGTTCCGGCATTATAGCCATAGCTCTCCACGGAGCCGAGTCCGTAGGTGATGGCGGTGAAAGCGGAATCACTGGAGGCTTTCGCCTGGGTGGCCTGTGCCGTCCACCGCTTGACCACAACGGTATACCCGGGGGCATTGGGATGCGCATAGCTGTGGTCAAAGGCCGGACTGCCGTCAATCCGCAAGGATGCTACACCCGACGTCGGTATGACCAGTGTCAGATAGTTGACGCTAATGGACTCCCGGGTATTGCGATAGAAACCGACACGCTTGATGCCCTGCTCCACCGGACTGACGTATATCATCTCCGGATCGCCGAGGCCGCCACCAAGACAGCTGCCTCCGGTCATGTACTGCGCCACCATGATGGGCTTGTCTGCTTCGATGGCATCCGCAGTGGTGCTCTCAAAGAAATAAAAAGTATTCTTCTGCAGGC
>CAJBPC010000618.1 GCA_903957405.1 uncultured bacterium
AACAGAACCGAAACGGCTATGACACAGGCGCATTGCTTCCTTGCCACCGAGCTCGCACTCAAGGCGCAGAAAGCTGCAAAGAAAATAACATAGTGCCATTGCTGAATATTGACCGGAAACAACCTTATCCTAAAAAAAAAGACTCACAAGAACGGCAAATCTGATGTTTCAACCGACATCATACAGGATGTTCAAATACTCAGACTACACCGGGTTGCGTGACTGCCAGTAGGTAGTTCATATTATCTTCGAGCACTATGCCCTGATCCAGAAAGCCGGTACCAGCCTTCAGGCCAAGTCTACATAGCTAAGATTAGATCACTGCAAGACGGCGGTGAGGGAAAGCCCCTTTGACAATGCAACTGTCTAAGCAGTAATTTGAAACCCAATTTGCATATGCCATCGATCATGTCAATGGAATCAACCCATTTTATACGGAAAGATAAAATTCAGGACCATCCGTTGCCTGCCATGTACCGACCGGTTGTCCTTACGCATGACGCAGGACAGCTTCAGTCTGCCGAAATGTCTCATTTCCCATTTTAGCATGGAATTTGGACACCCAAGGCGTAACTTGCACACTCATTCAGAAATATCCATCACATGAACCTTGGAAAGGAATTTGAAAAATTCGCGGTGAAAGGAAGGGGCATATCGAGCAACACCCTTCATGGCTATACGAAGCATATGGTCACCAACCTCACGCCGAACATCATTGAGGAACGTCCGATGAATGTCGCCGTGATGGATGTGTACAGTCGACTCATGATGGACAGGATCATCTTTTTAGGATATCCTATCACGGATGAGGTGGCGAATATCGTAACCGCTCAATTGTTGTTTCTCGACAGCACGGATCGTACCCGCGACATCCAGATGTACATCAATAGTCCGGGTGGCTCGGTGTATTCGGGTATGGGTGTGTATGATACGATGCAGTATGTCACTCCGGATGTTTCCACCATATGTATCGGCGTTGCTGCCAGTATGGCTGCCGTGTTAATGTGTGCAGGAGCCAAAGACAAGCGTACGGCACTGAAGCATTCGCGCATCATGATGCATCAGCCCAGTGCGGGCGCTGGCGGTCAGGCGACAGACATCGAAATCACAGTGGCTCAGGTCAAGAAACTCAAACACGAGCTCTACGATGTTGTTTCGCACCACAGCGGTCAATCCGTAGAGCGTATTGCAGCAGACTTCGACAGGGACTTTTGGATGACTGCAATAGAAGCGAAAGAATATGGTCTGGTGGACGAAGTATTGGTGATGAACCCTCGAAAGGCGAAAAAAGCCTGAGGAGATCGGATTTAGGATCAAGGAATGAAAAAAGAAAGCAAAATCACATGATAGCACATACATCCAAAGCACCGTTCATCCTTAACGAAGAGGAAGAGCCATCTGTGCCGGGCAACATGATGGAAAACCTGATATCTGCCGCACAGTTCGACAAGAAGTTTATGGAGCAACGCAAAGTATTCCTTTGGGGTGCCGTGGACGACCGCAGTGCGAAGGACATCACGTCAAGGCTGTTGTTTTTAGACGCAAAGGATCCAGGAAAGGAAATTACTTTCTATATCAACAGTCCGGGTGGTTTGGTGACGAGCGGTATGGTCATTTACGATGCCATGCAAATGATCGAGTCACCGGTATCGACCGTCTGTATGGGCATGGCCGCCTCCATGGGATCGATCCTGCTGAGTGGTGGAAAGAAAGGACGTCGGTTCATATTCCCGCACGGCGAAGTCATGATACACCAACCAATGGGTGGAGGTAAGGGGACATCGGCGGATCTGGAGATCATGGCTGAACAGATCCGGAAAACGAAAGAAATGGGTGCCCGTTTATTGTCGGATAACTGCGGCCAGACCTTTGAGAAGGTCATGAAGGATTTCGATCGTGATTATTGGATGGACGGAGTGGAATCCGTGAAATACGGCATCGTGGATGCAATCATAACAAAGATCTAAAAGCCTTTAGTGTCATTGAGCATGGGTATTGCCTCAGTCCTGCAGGATATCACTGCCCTTCAGGAATTTAGAGGCAATGTCTTTTTAATGTAATTTTAGATCGCAAATCATCGATATGGCAAAGTCTACCCTGCATTGTTCGTTTTGTGGAAGGAACCGAGAGGAAGTGAAGATCCTTATAGCAGGGCAGGAGGGCCATATCTGTGAAAATTGTGTGGACCATGCCAGGGAGATCATCGAACAGGAACTCCATATCAAATCGGAGCAAACGAACCCAAGCTTCAAGCTTACGGTGAAGAAACCGATGGAGATCAAAAAATTCCTAGATGAATACATCATTGGCCAAGATGATGCCAAGAAAGTGATGGCAGTTGCCGTCTATAATCACTACAAACGCCTTCAGCACAAGCATGTGGAGACCGATGTGGAAATCGAGAAGAGCAATATCATCATGGTGGGAGAGACGGGCACTGGGAAAACCCTCATAGCGAAGACCATCGCCCGCATGCTCAACGTACCATTCGCCATCGTAGATGCCACGGTATTCACAGAGGCCGGCTATGTCGGCGAAGATGTGGAAAGCATCCTAACCCGACTTCTTCAGATTTGTAATTATGACGTGACCGCTGCGGAAAAAGGAATTGTATACATCGATGAGATCGATAAGATCGCCCGCAAGGGTGACAATCCCTCCATCACCAGGGATGTCAGCGGAGAAGGTGTGCAGCAGGGACTGTTGAAGCTCCTGGAGGGAACGGAAGTGTTAGTCCCACCCCAGGGAGGCAGAAAGCACCCGGAACAAAAACTCATCAAGATCAATACGCAGCATATCCTGTTCATTTGCGGTGGTGCATTCGATGGCATCGACAAGATCATCTCGCGAAGAGTCAATACAAACGCTATCGGCTTCAATGTCAATAAAGAGGAACAGGAGTTGATGCGCAAGCACCTCCTGAATTACGTCAACGCACAGGATCTGAAGCATTTCGGACTCATCCCTGAATTGTTGGGTCGTCTTCCCGTGGTGACCTTTCTCAATCCACTGGACGCTCCAACTCTGCGGGCCATTCTCACAGAGCCTAAGAATTCATTGATGCGCCAGTATGTAAAACTCTTCGATTTGGAGGGTATAGAACTCGTGGTGGATGATGCCGTAATGGATTTCTTAGTGGAGAAGGCTATGGAATACAAGCTGGGGGCAAGGGGGTTACGATCCATCTGTGAAAATATTCTGACGGATGCCATGTTCGAACTACCCTCATCCAATGAGAAAAAATTCCACCTGACATTGGAATACGCCACACACAAATTCGACAAATCCAAGATGAGCCAACTTAAAGTGGCATGAGACAAAACCTATGAAAGAACTGATTGACAAACTCATGTCAGATGCCGGAATCACAGAAGCCCAGGCGTATTCATCGGTGAACATCATCAAGGAATTTGCCAAACAGAGGTTTCCAGTATTCGCAGGAGCCATAGACAGGTTATTTGACAGATACGGACCCAAAGAGGAAGAGGATTTCCTTGACCAGTGACGCATCAATCAGTCTTTTGGTAATCCTTATTTGAGAATTTCCCTCGCTATGACGATTTTTTGTATCTCAGAAGTGCCTTCGCCGATCGTACAAAGTTTACTGTCGCGATAATATTTCTCTACAGGAAAATCTTTGGTATAGCCGTACCCTCCGAAGATCTGTACTGCATCTGTTGCGACTTTCACGGCCACTTCGCTGGCATAATACTTGGCCATGGCTGATTCCTTTGTCATGGGTAGTCCAGCCATCTTTTTCCCTGCAGCCTGTAACGTCAGTAATTCTGCAACCTCGATCTCCGTGGCCATGTCAGCCAGCTTGAAGGAGATCCCCTGAAAATCTGCGATGCGCTGGTCGAACTGACGTCGTTCTTTGGCATATTGCAGAGAAGCTTCATAAGCACCTTTTGCGATACCCACCGACAATGCGGCGATGGAAATCCTGCCTCCGTCGAGCACTTTGAGAGATTGACGAAAACCCTCTCCGACTTCGCCTATCCGGTTACCATCCGGAATGCGACAATCTTCAAAAATCATTTCCGCCGTTTCACTGGCGCGCATGCCCAGCTTATTTTCCTTTTTGCCTCGGGTAAACCCCACTGTACCTTTTTCAACGATGAATGCCGTGCTGTTGCCACTTGTACGTGGAGGCCCCGTTCTGGCTATGACCACCGCAACATCACAACTCCTGCCATGGGTGATCCAGCATTTGGTACCATTGAGGATCCAATCATCTCCATCACGCGTAGCGGTCGTCTGCATATTTCCGGCATCACTCCCCGTATTGGCTTCGGTAAGGCCCCATGCACCGAGCCATTCGGCAGTCGCCAGCAGAGGTAAATATTTTTCTTTTTGAGGATCAGTTCCGAACTGGAGGATATGCCCCACACATAAAGAATTGTGTGCGGCCAAACTCAAGCCAACGGCACCGCAAACTTTCGCCACTTCGATGATGATCGCTGCATATTCGTAATAACCCAAACCAGCCCCACCATATTTTTCCGGTACCAAAACACCCATCAGGCCAAGCTTTCCCATTTCCCGGAACATGGTAAGCGGGAGCTC
>CAJBPC010000619.1 GCA_903957405.1 uncultured bacterium
ACCCCGTCGTGAAATCAACTTTGGCGGCAAAACTGCTTGCATCGATCGGACCGCTGGTGGTCGTGTTGCGAAAGACCGAAACGGAGTTTCCTCCCACACCATCTAAAGAATTCGCCACCGCCAGATCGGGCTTGCCATCCCCGTCCAGATCGCCGACGGAGATAGAACGAGGACTTGACCCCGTAGTGAAATCCACTTTGGCGGCAAAACTGCTTGATGATATACTCCCGCTGGCGGACGTGTTGCGGAATACCGAAACGGTGTTCCCTCCGACACCATTCCAAAAATTCGCCACCGCCAGATCGGCCTTGCCATCCCCGTCCAAATCGCTGATGTCGACGGATGTAGGATTTGTCCCCGTCGTGAAATCCACTTTGGCGGCAAAACTGCCTGTAGTGATACTCCCGCTGGCTGACGTGTTGCGGAATACCGAAACGGTGTTTGAACCTTGATTCGCCACCGCCAGGTCAGACTTACCATCACCGTCCAGATCACCGATGGCCACGGATATAGGACTTGTCCCCGTCGTGAAATCCACCTTAGTGTCAAAACTGACCGTTCCGCTGCTGGACGTGTTGCGCAATACCGAAACGGTGTTTCCCCCGATTGCATTTTTATTATTCACCACTGCCAAGTCGGGCTTGCCGTCTCCGTCCAGATCGCCGATGGCTGAAGATTGAGGATTTGTCCCCGTCGTGAAATCCACTTTAGTGGCGAAACTGTTTGCATCTATTGTGCCGCTGCTGGAGGTGTTGCGAAAGACCGAAACGGTGTGTGTAAGATAATTCCCCGTCACCACTTCGGGCTTGCCATCCCCGTCCAGATCACCAACGGCTATGGAATTAGGTTGTGTTGCATATCCTGTCGTAAAATCAACTTTAGTGGCGAAACTGACCGTTCCGCTGCTGGAGGTGTTGCGGAACACCGAAATGGATGAACTGGCATTTACTACAGCAAGGTCGGCCTTGCCATCCCCGTCCAGATCGCGGATGACTACGAATTCTGCATTAGTCCCTGTCGTGAAATCCACCTTGGTGGCAAAACTGCCGGAAGCGATGCTGCCGCTGCTGGACGTGTTGCGAAAGACCGAAACAGAGGCTGAGCCGGCACATACCACCGCCAGGTCGGCCTTGCCATCCCCGTCCAGATCGCCGATGGCTAAGGACTTAGTATTTGATCCTGTCGTAAAATCCACTTTAGCAGACAAATCGTCCGAATTAAAGCTGGCTTTTGCAGGGCTGTATATGGGGTTGAAGTTGCTGAGGCTGGCGCAGGCGAGTACCGTGCCGGTATTGAGCAAGGTAATGGGTGCATAGGTGGCACCGGTGGGTACCGTCGCCGTAATGCTGGTAGCCGAGGCAGCCGTTACCGTGGCCCTGGTGGCGCCGAAAAACACAATGTTATTGGTTGTAGCGGAATTAAAGCCGGTGCCGGTTAGCGTTACCGAAGCCCCGGGTATGGCGGATGCCGGACTGAAGGAGGTTATAACAGGGGCTTGCGCCTTCAGTCCTCCCGTAATACCAATTGCGTTCAGGAAAATAAAAAGACACCGCATCGTGACGCGGCTTTTTATTGTTGTCATAGTAAAATTTATATACTGTTTTATTTTCATATATTATGTCTTAGTGTTGTGTTTATTGATTGAAGATTTGGTGCAATGTAGAATTAGCAGCATTAAAACTAGGTTCTTTTAAGTTTTGAGTGGGTAAAGTATATTGAGGTCTAAAAATCTGAGACGATGTTCAGCACTAAAGATCTGTTTGCCCAAGCCTTGCAAATCGAGAAACCATGGTTTATAGAACGAATGGAGTTTGACTTGGAAAAGGGGAAATTAGACATTTGGATAGATTTTGCACGTGGTTCTTTATTTCATTTTGAAGATGCGGGTTTAGGTATCCGAGGTCAATTCAAAGCATATGACACGACGGATAAAGAATGGCGGCATTTAAATTTTTTTCAATACGAGTGTCATCTGCATGCCAGAATTCCCCGGTTGGATTTGGGTGAGGGTCGTTATCGTCAAGCAACTGCACCATGGGAAGGCGTTGCCAATGGGTTTACCCTGCTCTTTGAAGCATTCTTAATAGAGTTGGTTCGGGTAATGCCAGTTAATCAAGTTTGCAAGATGTTTGGTGTCACAAATCATAAAGTCTGGTCTTTAGTAAAGAAGTACACAAATCTTGGACGGGAAGCTGCGGATTATTCAGCTGTAAACACGATAGGCCTCGATGAAACGGCTGCACGCCGTGGTCATGATTACGTGACCTTATTTGTCGATTTAGAAGAACGTCGAACCCTCTACGTCACAGCCGGTAAAAACAGTGAAACAATTGCCGATTTCTGTACTGATTTTCAAGCACATAAGGGCGTTCCTTCGCAAATCGAACAAGTTTCCTGTGATATGTCTCCAGCCTTTATAAAGGGCGTGGAGGAAAATCTTCCGGAGGCAGCTATTGTATTCGACCGGTTCCATGTGACTAAAGTAATCAACAAAGCCATTGATGACATTCGAAAAGAGGAAACCAAGCACAATCCTTTATTAAAAGGATCAAAGTATTTATTCCTGTCCAATCAAGAAAATCTTAGTGAGAAGCAGCGCCGGAAGTTTGATGATATTAAGATCTCAGGTCTCAACTTCAAAACAATGAAGGCCTATCATATTCGTGAGGCCTACCAACAGATATATAAGGCCAAGACTCCAAAGATCTTCGAACAAATGCTGATCAAATGGTATTTCTGGGCGACACATTCCCGACTGTCTCAAATGATCAAAGCGGCAAGGACAATTAAGAAACATTGGCAGGGCGTCCTCAATTGGGCCTATCAGCAAATTAGCAACGGACTTTTGGAAGGCTTCAATTCCATTTTTCAAGCGGCTAAATCCAAAGCCAGAGGATACAGAAGATTAGATACCATTAGAGCCATCATATACCTGCTTACAGGAAAAATCGACTTTTCAAAGATCAACCGGTACTGCGCTACCCACTCGAATTAATAAAGAGCCTAAAACTATTGCAGCATGCAAAGACTTGAACAGGTCCAACTTCCATTTCCGGGTTTCAAGAGATGATTTCCACTTTTTGAGAGAACTTTTATTGTAATTCCCGCTTTTTGAGAGTTCTTTGGATCCTAGATGAAAAAAAGGTCTTCCGGAATTGAGCGTGAAACTCCCCCTACTATGCTCCCTGCCCGAATGGGAATTTCCACTTACTGGTGTACATGTATTCGTACCCCATTCCCGGAAGATGTTGGTCAATTGTTTGCGAAACTCAGGTGTGGATTTTCAGATGGAGATGTTCATGCCCTTCCCTTCAAGAACCTTTCCGGTGAGTCCCTGACCGGGGAACCATGCTTTAGCCCGATGTTACTCCCTTTGAATAACCGGCAGAATACCATCTCCGCAGGATGGAAGGTGCCAAACCCGAACCTGTCGGCCACATGCCTTTCTATGATACCAATATGGAATGCTTCGGCATTTGCGTTATCCTCAAAGGTTGCCACATGGATGGACTTCCGTATGCCCCCCTTATCTTTCAGGAATTCGCGGACCATCATGGCTTCGAATGATGGTCCATTGTCATTGCGGATGGTGGATCCGGCCATCCCTTAACCCAAACTGTTCTGCCTCAATGTTGATGCCGGGATTTCAAGAAGCGGAAAAATCCTTAAGTTCACTGACATGACCTTTGAAATTACCGGCATGGTCCGTTTGAAGTATTTTTTTAGCTGTTCAGGGGACTGGTAAAGCCTGCTCGCCCGGACACAAGACCGCTTGATTGAACATGAACCGATTCATTGGTAAAGGACAAAAGAAAGGCTCCCGGTTCCTTCATCAAGCTGCTGCACCAACAAGAACGCAAGAGCCTGATCAGCCAGGACAAGTTCGGACCGCAACCCCGAATGCATGGCATAAGCCTAAAGCCCCTGCAGATCCTGGAAGCCTGGTGCGGCATTGAAAGGGGGATCGCTAAGAATAAAAAAAGACAAAATAGTATGAACACATTATTTTCAAGTAACAAAACGCCCTTTCACATCATGACTGTACGGCAAAGGTTCAACATCACAGGGATCCACCCTTCGTCATGCGGCAAGCCGCATGTTCGATATTCCGCTGAGGATCAACCTGATGAAACACACAGCCCGCATGCCCGGGGCCGATGTCACTCAGATGCCGCCTTGATATAATTCATCAGGCACTGTTACAGTCACATTACAAGTATTTTTATAGCTTTATGCCGCCCCTTTTTCATCTAATAATTTCCGGTTCATGGTCAGCAGCATCATTTTATTCGTCACCTCCACAACCGGTTTTTTATGTACTGCTTTCATCTTTGGGAAAAATAAGGAATATCAATATTCGCTCATCAATAGATTCCTCGTTATCATAATCGCAATAACCTCCGCAAGGTTTTTCTTTTATGGGATATCGCGGGCATATCCGGGATCTGACATGAACAGATCGCTGGAGTTGATAGAGGCCAGCACGACCATGCTAATGCCCTGCTTTTTCCTCTATTTTCAGAACATTGTTTATGAAAACAAGTTCAAATTGGGGAATTGGCTCCATTTTATAGTTCCGATTTTGCTGGGGTCCATAGTCCTGTCGTCAAATTTCATTAATTCGGAATATAGATCCCCTAATAGACCCCTGTTTATCTTCATTGCCTTCGCTTTCTATTTGGCTTATGCGGTCATCAGTTTCGTAATGCTCTACAGAAATGTATGGAATCGAAAAACAGACATCAAGTCAATACAAAAACAGAATGACATTATAAAAAACTGGAGCAAATTCCTGTATGGTGCCTTCATTGCCTTGTTATTGACCCGTATGACCTTGATCTTTTCGGATACTTTCATACGCTACAATTATGATCACCTTTGGGTCCCGGCGCTGATCTGGATGGGTGTTTTCATAAAAATATTCCTGACCCCGGAAATCCTTTACGGTTATAATTTTTTGAACAAACCCATTGAGACCGGGATTGAAAAAGTGATACTCAGCAATGTCTGGGTTACCGAAAATACGTTACTGCCAACCTCCAGCGAGAAGGATAGAAAACTGGAAGAAAAAATAAAGCCATTGGTAAATGATCATATTCATCGAATTGAAAAGTATTCCTTCCATACTCATGCTTTTCGGGATCCCGACCTGGGGCTCGAGGATATCGCTGACGCGTTGAGCATCCCCATGAGCCATCTCAATTATATTTTCAAATACCATTGCAACGAGAGTTTTACGGATTACAAAAAAATCGTGCGCATACATGATGCCACCCAATTGCTCAAGGAGAGATATCTTGACAAACATAAACTGGAATCGCTTTCCTCAGAAGTAGGGTTTTTATCCTACAATACTTTTCATCTGGCATTTAAAAATATCACTGGATTAACGGCGAATGAGTATGCAAAGAGGTTTTGATTGAATGCGCCAGGCAATGAGGGGGGAGTTTCGGTCAATCTGACTTTTTTTTCTGTAGCAGCATTTGAGCAGGATTTTCAGGATTGGGAGTGGGAGGTATGAACCGTTGATTTATTTCCGGCAGGTTGTTTCTTTTCTGAAGCAGGATTTACAGGATTTAAAGGGATTTTCAGGAATGGCTCTTGTGGGTAGGGAGGATGCGCTGAGCGCTACTCTCCCCTCCTCTTCAAGCGCCGCACGCCGTAGGCCGCCCCCGCCGCCAGCAGCAGCGTGATGCCGCCGTCTATCGGCACCGCGGGGTCGTTGGCAGACGGATCGCCGGGGTCCTGGGCCTGGCAGAAGTTGACAGATATGACCATCAGCAGGATGGTCAGTAAGATGGATATGCGATAGCGTTTCA
>CAJBPC010000620.1 GCA_903957405.1 uncultured bacterium
GCCATACACAAGAGAGGCCGCTGCGAATCCATTGCTCATCGCAAACGACGGACTGCACCCTTCCGCAGTGGATTACAAACGGTGGGCCGAACGCATGATCCCCGAGCTGGGGCAGATCTTACAGTGAGATCTGGTTCACCGATGCGGGACCCTCGATCCCGGCCGGCTCGGCAATCTCGCCGAACCCAGACAATTGCAGCATCAAGGCCAGGATCTGAAAGGCAGCAGCGAACCTTCAAGGAAAAAGACATCATTCGAACGCATCGGCTTCGATCCTATAGAAACCACCCGCAACCGTCGGCATGGTCAGCTTCTTCCCCTTGTATGCCACGGTCAACATGCCGCCTTTTAGCGACCGGATTCCTGACATCAGCAATGCCCCGTCTTTCCAGGTGATATCTACTTCGAAATTCCCACGTCCCTTCAGTCCCTTTACCGATCCCTCAGCCCATGCCTTCGGGATGGCGGGCAGCAGTTCGAGCTCATGGGAACCTATCGATCCCAGATGGCTTTGCAGGAGCATTTCCGCCATGCCAGCCGTTCCACCGAAATTCCCATCGATCTGGAACGGAGGATGTCCGCAGAAAAGATTGTAGTATGTCCCCCCGGCGTTTTTCATATTCACATCGGTCTGATCGATCCGGTGCAACAGACCCTTGAGCAGTTTATATGCGCGTTCCCCGTCTTTCAAACGGGCCCAGAAATTCACTTTCCATGCCAGTGACCAGCCGGTTCCGTTATCAGATCTCGCTTCAAGCGACTTCCGGGCGGCATCCGCCCATACCGGAGTCTTGACGGGGTCTATCAGATTCCCGGGATAGAGCATATAGAGATGCGACAGGTGACGGTGCCTTGGATCCGTCTCGGCGAACGCCTCCTTCCATTCCATGATCCTTCCGTCGGCACCGATGGCAGGGCCGGCCAGCTCCTGGAGGGCGCGTGCCACCCGCAGCGTCAGTGAATCTTCCTGCTGCAAGACCCGGGATGCCTGTAGGACGTTGGTGAAGAGTTCACGGATCAATTGCTGGTCATGAGATGGCCCCATGCTGATCTGTGCCTTGGACCCGTCGGGTGCGATGAATTCATTCTCGGGAGATGCCGCAGGACCCGACACCAGCAATCCCGTCGCCGGATCCCTCACCAGCCAGTCAAGATAGAACCTTGCCGATCCGGTCATCACCGGATACATGCGGGACAGAAAAGCGGTATCATACGTGAAGGAGAAATGATCCCACAGATGCTGACATAACCAAGCCCCCGCCCCGATATGCATGCCCCAGCCCGGATGCTCGCCGGGTGCGGTATATCCCCATACATTGGTGACGGGATGCACACACCAGCCTTTTGCCGCATACTGGACGGCGGCGGTCTTCTCTCCCGGCTTGACAAGGGATTCCACCAGGTCGGCCAACGGGCCGAAGCATTCACTCAGATTGGTCAGATCCGAAGGCCAGTAGTTCATCTGCACATTCACATCTGTGTGATAATCGCTGTTCCATGGCGTCTGTATCCGATTCGCCCAGATCCCCTGCAGGTTCGCAGGCAGAGACCCTTCCCGGGAGGACGCAATGAGCAGGTATCGCCCGAACTGGAAATAGGTTTCCTGCAGCCGCAGGTCATCCGCAAGCACCTGATTTGCAAGCCGGAC
This sequence comes from uncultured bacterium, assembly GCA_903957405.1. Lineage (GTDB taxonomy): Bacteria > Bacteroidota > Bacteroidia > Chitinophagales > Chitinophagaceae > Pollutibacter. Next base: position 1,649 of record CAJBPC010000620.1, read on the forward strand.
ATCGGTGGGGATCGTGTCCGGTTCATCGCGCGACAACTGCAGGGAGACTTTCCCGAACAGACGGTCGTGATCGGCGACATGACGAAGGAGCAGATCGTCAAATGATCGCAAGCTTGCCGCCTGCAGGCACTGCAGCGAAGGGATGAGCGGATCCCCGCCCTTGTAATCGGGATATGACTGACGGTGGTCGGTCGCCGCTGTGAGCAGCAGGGTGACCTCGTCGGCACGCACCACCTGCAACGAACTATCGGTGACGGATACACGACCGCCTGTTGCCGCCGCCTTCAGCCTTGCGGCATAGGACATGCCGTCACCACCCTTCCCGTCGGTGAGCACACCGCTCATGATCAGATGATCCCCCTGCCTCGTGACCCTGTACCGCTCGGGGCGGGTGAGCGATGCGGTCAGGCTGATGGATCCGCTGCGGTCGGCGGTGAACCTCACAACCAGGGCCTTGTCGGGGAAACTGACGAATGCCTCCCTCCTGAACCGTATACCGTTTCGGGTATAGGTCACCGTTACCACGCCGCGGGATAGGTCGAGTTCGCGCCGATAGTCATCGTATTGGCCTTTGCCGGGCATGTCGATCCACAGGTCCCCAAGTGTCTGGTAACACCCGAAAGGCACTTCCGCACCATTCCCCTGGCCGGTCCCCGCCCCCTTGCAGACCTGGGTCTTCAGGGTCAGGGCCGTCGCTTCCTTGTACTTCCCGGCAAACAGCAGCTCTCTTATCCGCTGCAGGGAAGCGAACGCGTCGGGGTTCTCGTTGTCATCCGGACTACCCGACCAGAGCGACTTCTCATTGAGCTGGATCCTTTCCCGGTCCACATCCCCGAACACCATCGCTCCGATCCGGCCGTTGCCGATGGGCAGCGCTTTCAGCCATTCGGGGTCATTGGCCCATCCTTTTCGGTTATCCAAGACCGTTGCATTCGCAGGCTGACGGTACCACAAACGCACCCCGACGGGGCTTTGCGCCACAGCTTGGATGCCGGGATCGGTGATCAAACGAAATAAGAGCATGAAGAGGAATACCCGCCGCTTCCCGATGGTGTGAAATATGTCCATAGTCCAATATCCGTGAAAAATCCCGAACTGCATCCAGGAAACCTCATTTCAGCAAGAAAATGAACGGGCCGTTTGACGCGGCCTTGAGCGCACAATGCATGTGGAGGGATTGCGTGGTCAGGTGGAAAGAACTGATCAGCGTTTCAAGAGCATCATCAAGGAGCCTGCCAGGGTCAGCAGAATGACGAGTTTTCGGTACTGGCCATCTTCCACCCGTTTCACGATCTTGATCCCGATGATGAACCCGATGGCGACTGCAGGAATCAGCCAGGCATCGATCTTCAACGTGGCAATGTTGATGTTCTCCCAGTAAAACAGCTGAAAAGGAAGCTTGAAGAGATTCATACAGAGGAATATCCATGCCGAAGTGCCTATAAACGCATTCTTAGGCACCTGCATGCCCAGAAAGTACAGATTGGCAAAGGCACCAGCCAAATTCCCGATCATCGTCGTAAACCCCGCCGAAATGCCTGTGGCAACAACAAAAAAGGAACCTTCCGGAACCGTCTTCGATGGCCGGTACTCCATGACCAGTACGATCAGGATCGTCAACAGTACGATGACGGCCATGACCTTTCGGAATATCGCCTCATCCATATCCTTGCCGATGAATACGCCGAATAGGATACCC
>CAJBPC010000621.1 GCA_903957405.1 uncultured bacterium
ATACATCAGCATCCTGCGACATGGCGCCATGAAAAATGGATATCACCAAGGGCAGAGAAAGAAAGAACCTCATCATGGATTTATAACAATTTCGGGTTAAAACTGTTGGGCTTCCATCAGAATAATTGCTGACGCTGGAGTTTATGAGACTCAAAGGAAAGCGTCACTGTCGCGGTAGGCCTTTACCAGCGCCATTTCCCCTTCCTTACCTGGAGTGGCATTCCCATGTTCCATACCCATGATGCCTTTAAATCCTTTCTTGTGGATATGCTTGAAGATATTCTTGTAATTCATCTCTCCGGTGGTCGGTTCCTTGCGACCTGGGTTATCTCCGATCTGGAAGTAACCGATTTCATCCCATGTTCGGTCGATATTCCGGATGACATCCCCCTCATTGCGCTGCATATGGTACATATCGAACAGGATCTTGCAGGAAGGGCTGTTCACGGCGCGGCAGATCATGTAAGTCTGTGTGGAATATCGCAGGAATAGGTCTGGGTTATCACTCAGCGGTTCCAAAACCATCACGAGGCCATGTGGCTCGAGCACTTCGGCGCCCATACGGAGCGCATCGATCACGTTCGCCGTTTGCATATCCAGATGAAGGGACCGATCAAAATTACCCGGCACCACCGTAACCCATTTTGCACCGCAGCGTTTGGCGACATCAACGGCCGTCTTGCAATCACGGACGATGCGATCTTTCCATTCCTGTTTTCCGGTGGCAAGGGAAGTCTTCCAATGCCAGCTATCGGTTGTAACGACAAAAACCCCCATCTTCATGCCCAAGTCAGAAAGTGTACGGCCAATGCGCTCCTGCTCTGCCGGACTGCGAGCCATCATGCCATTATCTTCAATAGACCTGAAGCCTTTTTCGTGACCGAATTTAATCTGATCGATAAAATCGGCTCCTGCATGGCTGGCGAACATACCGCTGTGGAAGGCGTAGTCAAGGTTGAAGGGCTTATCGCCGACATTCTTCTTCATGGCAGATGTATTCATGGACATACCACTCGTGAGTATCGATCCAGCGGCCAATCCGCCTGTCTTGAGGAAATTTCTTCGTTGCATGTGGAGTATCTTTTGAACATGGAAGATAGTAAAAAACCACCTGCGGCCGGAGAGTAATAGCGAACCATTTCCGATGGAAAAGGCGGAAAGGGACTGTCAAACTACAGCAATTGATGCTTTACATGCATGCAGTTTGGGGATGTTTCGCTTTACGGTTCATGAATGGGGATATTAGGTTCTATTTCTGAAAAGCAAATGCCTCAAGGCCAAGGGGGGGAACAAAGAAAAGTTACAGGGGGGACCAATGCTCCACAAGAAGAGGACAGTCATCCTGCATCTCTGGATGTTGATCGCCATCAGGATCGCATTGATAAAATCGTCTCAAATGCCATCCTTACCATTCGAAAAGTACACGGAAAAACATTGGATCTTCGAGCCTGTTTGTCATCTGTCGACATCTTCATAATCCGTATCATTGCAAAAAAAATTGAGACGTTTACACTTCATATTTCTTGCGATGATCTCATTCGTCGCCATCAGCACTTTTGCACAGGACACGGCCTTCAAACCTTACCAGTTCAATACTCCCGGCTCCGATCACAACATCAAGATGGTCAACATCAAAGGTGGTGGCTTTAGGATGGGGAATAAGGCTGCCGGCAAGGATGTGCAGGTCTCAGATTTCTGGATGGGGGCCTATGAAGTGACACATGATCAGTTCGGGATTTTTTTCAAAGATGAGGATTTCACACAAGGTTCGAAGGTTGATGTCGTGACAAGACCCACCCCGCAATACATTGACCTCAGCTGGGGAATGGGCAGGGATGGCGGTTATCCTGCCAACAGCATGAGCGTGGATGCTGCGATGATGTTTTGTCGCTGGCTATACCGCAAGACAGGGGTTTTCTACCGACTACCGACAGAAGCCGAATGGGAATATGCCTGTAGGGCTGGATCGACGACGCTTTATCCTTTCGGTAATGATGCAAAACTTCTCGGCCAGTACGCTTGGTACGCCGTGAACAGCAAAGCCAAATACCAAAAAGCCGGGCAGAAGAAACCAAATGCCTGGGGGTTATACGACATGCTTGGCAATGTATCAGAATGGACCCTCGACCAGTTCGACCCGGCCTATTTCACGACGATCGGAGAGAAACCCATCGACCCGCTGATAAAACCCAGATCAAGGTATCCACGCAGTGTTCGGGGCGGATCTTATCTTGATGGCAGCAGCTTGCTGAACCCGGGATACCGGTCGAAGTCGGATGCCTCCTGGAACAAACGCGATCC
>CAJBPC010000622.1 GCA_903957405.1 uncultured bacterium
TACGTTGTGATGCTCCGTACAGTAATAGGGCTTCTGTTTGTTTTGCAACATCACCCGCATCACCACGCCTTATATGCAGTTTCTGTTCGTAGGCTCCCATATTTGCCGCCAGCTTCCTTCAGATTCGCAGTCACCTGCGACACCCTTGCTCTTGGCTAACACTCCTTACTGTAAAGCGTGTTCGGGACTTGCACCCTATAGCGTAATTACCATGTCCGGCGCACAAAAAGAATGAGGCTGTGCCCCCATTCTATTTCTGAAACAGGTCGGGGTAGTCGGTGATCAAGCCGTCTATTCCCATCGCAATGAGCCTATCGATATTTTCTTTATCGTTCACGGTCCATGGAACGATCTTCATCCCCAGTTTCCGGCAAGCATCCAGGAGTTTTGGGTCGACCAGCTGGAATGCGGGACTGTAAATGGCAGGCGTGAAGCCAAGCCGGGTGATGTTATCTTCCACCGCGAGTTTATTAGTATTTTCAATTAGGTATGCCAGCGACATGATTGGATGGGATGTATGGATCACCTGAAGCGTGCGGATATCAAAGGACTGAATGGTAACCCTTTCAGAAACCTTCTTTTTCATCACGACTTCCATGAGCAGTGCAGCGAACCGTTGAGGTCCGGGGTGATATATTTCGTCTGTGGCAGGCTGGCATTTGGTCTCTATGTTGTACCGCATCGGCTTAAGTCCTTTTTGTCGAACATAGGCCTCCACGCTATCAATGACATCTTCCAGCAGAGGCTTGACGGCGGGGATCCGCTGTTGCCGGGGAAATTTCGGATGGGGCTTCATGCCGACATCCCAGCGCTGCAGTTCCGCCAGGGTCATCCGGAAGATATTATACTGTTTCTGTTCCTTGGTGCTGAAGGTTGTCCCGTCGGGCCGGGTGGAGATTTCAGCGTTCATGAAGGGTTCATGCGACAGGACCACTCTATTGTCTGACGTGATGACCACATCCATTTCAAGGGTCGTCACGCCGAGGTCTATTGCCCGCAGCATGGCGGGAATGGTATTTTCAGGCATGAGACCCCTGCAACCCCTGTGGCCTTGGACATCCAGTTGTGCTTGTGTTTGGAATGACATCATGATGATCAGACTGTAGAACAAAATGTATTTAGACATGGGCTGTTGGTCTATCCTTTTTCAAAAAAATAAAATTGAAATTACGTAATCGTACATTTGTAACCATATTGAAATTGGTATGCTTTTAACGGATACGATCAGGGAACATGTGGCATCTGCATTAACGGAATTATATGGTCAAGCGGCTGGATCCTGTGCATTCCAGATCAACCAGACAAGGCCCGAATTCGAAGGGGACTATACGGTGGTATTATTCTCGCTGGTAAAGTCGTTGAAGAGATCACCGGATGACATCGCCGCGACGCTTGGTGAATTTCTCCTGCGGAAGCATCCTGATCTATATGTGGGACATGCACATATCAAGGGTTTCCTGAATCTTACGGTCGCAGAAAGCTTCTGGATCGGGATGTTGGAAAGACATTATGAAGACAGTTGTTTTGGGAAGGGTGACTTGAAGCGTCAAAAAGTGATGGTGGAGTATTCATCCCCTAATACCAACAAGCCCCTTCACCTCGGGCATCTGCGCAATAACTTCCTTGGATGGAGTATTGCCGGTATCCTGAAGGCCAATGGGTATGATGTGATCAAGTCATGCATCGTCAACGACAGGGGCGTGCATATTTGTAAAAGCATGATCGCCTGGCAGCGTTATGCAAACGGTGCGACGCCCGAAAGTTCCGGCATGAAAGGAGATCATTTCGTAGGGGAGTTTTATGTGAAGTTCAACGATGCATACAAACTGGAAGTGGAGTCACTTGTGGCCGGCGGCATGGAGAAGGCTGCGGCGGAGAAGGACGCCCCTATCATGAAAGCCACGCAGGTGATGCTTCAGCAATGGGAGCAGGGAGAACCGGGCGTCATGGAACTCTGGAGGATGATGAATGGCTGGGTCTATGAAGGTTTTGATGTGACCTACAAGAAAATCGGGAGCGATTTCGACAAGACGTATTTCGAGAGCGACACATACCTGCTTGGAAAAGACGCCGTGGAAGACGGCCTGCAAAAGGGTGTTTTCTTCCGAAAAGCAGATGGCAGCGTATGGATAGATCTGACCGCCGACGGACTTGATGAGAAGATCCTGTTGCGGAACGATGGCACATCCGTGTATATCACTCAGGACATCGGCCTTGCAAAACGCAAATATGAGGAGTATGGAATCGACCAGAGCATTTATGTGATCGGCGACGAACAGAATTACCACATGAAGGTTTTGAAGCTGATCTGCCAAAAGCTCGGCCTTCCCTATGCCGATGGCATCCATCATCTTTCTTATGGCATGGTCGAGCTCCCTACCGGGAAGATGAAAAGCCGCGAAGGCACTGTGGTGGATGCTGACGACATTGTGGCGGAAATGATCGATATCGCTTCGCAACACACGCAGGCGCTCGGAAAGGTGAAAGACATCCCGGTGGAAGACCTGGGCAAATTATATGAAACGCTGGGATTGGGTGCATTGAAATTTTTCCTGCTACGGGTCGATCCCAAGAAAAAAATGATCTTCAATCCGGAAGAATCAATTGACTTTCACGGCTTCACCGGACCTTTTGTGCAATACACGTATGCCCGGATCCGGTCGATCCTTCGAAAGCAACAGCCTGACGGGCATTACAAGCTTTTACCTACCGGATTGTTGCCGTTGGAGAAAGATCTGCTGGTTTCGATAGAGCAGTATGGCACAGTCCTCCAGCAGGCGGCGCATGAACTCAATCCATCCTTATTGGCCATATTTGCATTCAACCTCTCGAAAACATTCAATTCTTTCTATGCAGAACATTCAGTGGCCAGTGCCGAATCGGAGGAAAAACGACAACTTAGGCTTCGGATCTGCAGTTTGACTTCGACCGTTATCCGTTCCTCGCTTGAGCTGTTGGGGATGGATGTTCCGGAACGCATGTGATACA
>CAJBPC010000623.1 GCA_903957405.1 uncultured bacterium
CAAAGCCTGGGTGGGCGGTAGCAGCTTCAGGCACTTCAAATTCGATCACGTCAATGTCAATACGAAGCGACAGGTCGGATCGACGTTCAAGCCGCTGCTATACACCACCGCTGTCATGAACGGTTACCGGCCGGAGACCCCCATCCCGGGTGGACCGATCGCGATGGGTGATAAGATCATCACCGGAAGCGGTGGACCGATGGCCATCTGCTTGGCATATTCCAAGAACCCCGCCGCTGTGTATCTGATCAAACAGGTTGGGATCCAAAGGACCATTGAATTCGCAAAACAAAGCGGCATCACCAGCAAGATCCCTGCCTACCCTTCTATCGCACTGGGTTCGGCAGACATCTCATTGTTCGAGATGGTTCAGTCATACACGACATTCCCGGGAAGGGGTTTCAATGTGAAACCCTACTTCATCAGCCGCATTGAAGACAGGAACGGCAATGTGCTGGCAAACTTCCGGAGCGAGAGCAAGGAAGTCGTCAGTGAAGGCGATGCCTATATCATGACGAAGATGATGCAGGGTGTGGTCGACTTCGGCACCGGACGTGCCCTTCGCGGGTCTTTTGGAATCACTGGTGAGATCGCCGGTAAGACCGGAACCACGAATGACAATGCCGACGGTTGGTTCATTGGTTTCTCCCCTCAACTGCTATCAGGCATCTGGGTGGGCTGCGACGACCCCTTCCTGAGGGTGCTCTATACGACGGGTGGTGCTCAGATGGCCATGCCGGCATGGGCTTACTATTACCAGCAATTGCAAAAGGACAAAAAAATCGGGATCGATCCCTTGGCGAAATTCATCATACCTGAAACGCTGGACAATGAGGCGGTGTATGACTACGAGGTACTCACACAGGGAGAGCTGCCTCCACCGGCGGAAGGGCAAGAGCTTGGCAGCGGATCCTCAGATGATTACATCGAAGTACCCATCAGCGATGGCACAGAAAACATCACGAGCGAATCCAGGAAAATGGTGGAAGATGAGAAAAAAGTGCTGGAGGAAGCAAAGAACCAGTCCAACGACAAAAAACAGACAGACGAAAGCACAATATTGAATCAGCCGTCGGACTCCACGACAAAAAAGAAGAAAGGGGGCATACTCAGAAACCTGTTCAAAAAAGAATAAGGACTTGACACCCATTCTGCCGAACAGTTCCCCGCGCTCATAGATCAGTGTTCATGACCGGGCTTGCAACACTTCTGGTTCTTGTTGGCTCAGGCAATGAAAGCTACCGAGTCCCCAAATGATGTCCGTGGAATCTATGCCTACGACTTCCCGACCCGGGAAACAGCCGCTCAGGACATCTATGACTTGTGTATCTTTCTTTGATCGGAAAGTTGGCACGACCACGCACCCGTTAGCGATGTAGAAATTGGCATAGGATGCCGGAAGCCGTTGTTCTTCCCAGATCACGGGGTCAGGCATCGGAATTTCGATGATGTTGAGTTGTTTTCCACTCAGCAAACGCATCTTTTTAAGGTCGGCAAGGTTTTTTTGGAGCAGTGCGTAATTCTCATCGTTGCGATCTTCCTCGATGACCGTCACGACGGTGTCCTCATTCACGAAACGTACGGTATCATCGATATGCCCATCGGTATCATCGCCGATGACGCCCTCTTCGACCCAGAGGACCTGTTCCTGCCCGTAGTATTCCATGAGGAAGGTCTCTATCTGCAGTTTGTCGAGATGCGGGTTACGGTTCTCATTGAGGAGGCAGCAGGAGGATGTTATGACCGTCCCGGCACCGTTGAAATCAACCGATCCGCCTTCCATGATGATGCCCGGGAGGAA
>CAJBPC010000624.1 GCA_903957405.1 uncultured bacterium
ACGAAGTGGAGGGGCGACCGTTCTATTCTACGCCAGACGGAAAGGGACAGGCTATCCGGGAGATCCTCATCTGATCGTTCGGGCATAGGGTTCATTTGAAACCACAAGCTATGGATGCATCCAAATACTCATTTGAAGAATATGATCCTTCCCATTTTTTTGACAGGAGCATAGATTTGAAATTTATTGATCCTTTGCTGAGGGATCAACAGCATGGCCCCGTGGGCATTCTGCGATGTGTTCTCTGCGCCTCACCACCAACGTACAAGGTCTGGAAGGGGAGATGCAGCTAGCATCGTCACTAACTTTTAAAAACCACCGTATTTTTCTAAAAATTTTATCCTGAAGATGGGGTATAGCTAACTATTGGGAGAATCTTCAGAAAACACCGCAAAGAATCAATGCTGAATCTTTCGCCAATGACCACTATTCACACCCATGAGGCACGCTCCGTTGGGGCCGGAATCACTGGCTCACTTTAAAACGGATTCACTGGTTCTTTTTTCCGGAGTACGCAGCCGAATCAACGCCGATCCGAAAAACGAATGGAAGAAAATCCACATTACAGCCAACGCAAAAAACATTGCGGAATGGACTAAAATATATGGGTCACTATGGTTCTTTAGGTATAAGAATTCATAAATTTTGTGCATTATATATCATTCATAATATCTATTTTAATCTCATAATGAGTGGTAAAGCATTCATGATGGTCGATTTTTTCAATTTTGTCCGTATGTGACTTCGGATAATTGTTATATTTGCATGAGATATAATTCGCAACTAGCTAATAGAGGATATTTTGACTGATAAATCATTCGTACAGTGGCACTCCATGAGTGATCAGGCCTTGGCTTCACGGATCGGGGTCTTTGTAAAGCATCACCGGCTGGAACAAAACAAAACCCAGGAGGCCTTGTCGCATCAGGCGGGCATAAGCCGATCCACCCTCAGTTTACTAGAGCGGGGTGAAACGGTTACCCTGGCCACCCTGTTACAGGTGCTTCGGGTACTGGATCAACTGCAGGTGATGGATGCCTTTGTAGTAGAGCCGCGCATCAGTCCGCTGGCGTTGGCCAAAGCGGAGCAGGAAAAGCGCAAAAGAGCAAGAAATGCCCCAAAGAAAGATCCTGAAAAATCCGACTGGTAAACCATGAATACGGCATTTGTAAAAATATGGGGCGAATTAGTGGGTGCGGTAGCCTGGGATAAAGCTACCGGCTATGCCACTTTTGAATATGATCCTGCATTCAAACGTAAGGGGTGGGAATTGGCTCCCTTACAAATGCCGGTGAGTACAAACAAAAGCAGTTTCAGTTTCCCCGCCTTGCGGAAAAAGGCAGATCCCGCCTTAGATACGTTCAAAGGCTTACCCGGCTTATTGGCCGATATGCTGCCAGACCGGTATGGTAATGAACTCATCAACTTGTGGTTGGCCCAGCAAGGTCGTCCGCTGGATAGTATGAATCCGGTTGAAACCTTGTGCTTCATGGGCACCCGCGGCATAGGCGCCCTGGAGTTTGAACCAACCACCTTAAAGGAAAGTAAAAGAACGTTTTCGGTAGAAATAGATAGCCTGGTGGACATCGCCCGGAAAATGTTCACTAAAAAGGAAACATTCGTAACCAACCTGCAGGAAGACGAAGAAAAAGCCATGCTGGAAATATTGCGCATTGGCACATCTGCTGGTGGTGCAAGACCCAAGGCTGTGATTGCTTACAACGAGAAAACAGGCGATGTGAAATCAGGTCAAACCAATGCACCCAAAGGCTTTGAACATTGGCTCATAAAGCTGGATGGTGTGAGTGATGTGCAGTTGGGAGCAAGCAAGGGTTACGGCCGGGTGGAAATGGCATATTGCAATATGGCTGTGGCTTGCGGCATAGATATGATGCCTTCCAGATTATTGGAAGAAAACGGAAGGGCTCATTTCATGACCAAGCGTTTTGACCGGGAAGGTGGTACGACCAAACACCATATTCATACCTTTTGCGCCATGAAGCATTTTGATTACAACCTCGTAACCAGTTTCAGTTACGAACAGTTGTTTCAAACGATGCGGGAACTGAAGTTCCCCTATCCGGATGCGGAGCAGTTGTTTCGCAGAATGGTGTTCAATGTGCTTGCGCGCAACTGTGATGATCATACCAAGAACTTCGCCTTTCGATTGAAAAAGGATGGCAAGTGGGAGCTGGCACCTGCCTATGATGTTTGCCACGCCTATCAACCCAAACACAAATGGGTGAGCCAGCATGCCTTAAGCATCAACGGAAAACGAACCGATATTTCCAAAGACGATCTGCTCACTATTGGCAAATCCATGAAAAGTAAAAAGGCGGCTGAAACCATTGAGCAGATAAGCCATATCGTCAATCAATGGAAAACATTTGCAGATGCAGTAAAGGTAACACCCAAACTGCGTGATGAAATAGCTGCCACATTGATCCGATTGTAGTTGTGTTTTACCCTATCAAAGAAATATAAATAAACTACATCGATCTTCTTTTCAGTCCGACCTGAAACTTCTTCATGTACTCCTGTGTCGACATGCCCGTGATGCTTTTGAATGCCAGATAAAAAGTAACATAAGAGGAGAATCCGACGGTTTCCGAGAGCGATTCGATGGTTTTTCCATCCAAATAGCCGTTTTCGAGCAGCTTGGTGGCATCGTGGATGCGCACGATCTTCTTGTAATCCGTGAAGCTATCGTTGCAATGGAATTTGAAGATGTGTTGGGTGTGGCTCAACGGGATCTTGATGGCGGCGGCGATGTCTTCAAGACAGAAGTTGGGATTCCGAAAGGCATGTTTCTGAAATGAAAGAACCTCGATCTCGTGGATGTTCGCAGTTATCGATGATGATAGCTTTTCTCCGATTTTCCGGTCTTTCTCGCTGATGATCGGCGTCACCGTTCCGTCGATTTTCCAAACGGCATGGAGTGCCAGCTTTTTAGTGACGGCATCTATCGATTTATTCAGAAAATTGTATCCGTAAAGAATCTCAGGTGAAAGCAGGATCTTGATGAAGACACCCATCCAGATCAAGGCCGTGATCCATAAGTAACGGGTGTCGTATTGGAAATCCTGGTGTATCAGGAATCCGGAGGTGATGCGTATGATCAAAATGACGATGAAGCTCATATAGAGTATCATGGTCCAATCCCTCATCAGCTTGTTTTGTTTTTGAACGGTGTTTATCTCGCTTTTTCGTCGCCATACTTCTTTGATCAGCAGCTTAAAACCGAAGTAGGAATAGAATACATAAAAAATGACAATGGCGATCAAAAATGATTTTCTGATGATCACCCCGATGTCTGAAGAGACGAATTGCTTCGCCAGGTAAATGAATATAAGCAGGACAGGCGCAATGAAATGCAGCATATTGACCGCTTTGAACTTATGTTCATGCACAATATCCCTGAAGTAAAGAAAAAAACAAGGCATTAAAGCGACAACGCACAGGTCCAGGATATTGGTGAACTGCCCGATGATCGGGCTCGGATAGCCCTGCGCGAAGCCATACACAGTGAATCTGAGCGCTTGAAAGGCGATAATACCCGTGAGGTATTTGTTGATCAACGATCTGTCATCTTGCTTGCTCTCCCCGTATATGGAAGCCAGGCAGACAAAACCAAGTGTTGCCGTGATAAAAAAGACGACAGTTGAAAGCATATGGAAAAAATATGATCAGCTGCGGGAGGCAGTTACAAGCGC
>CAJBPC010000625.1 GCA_903957405.1 uncultured bacterium
GGAAGTGACTCTCTGACTCTATATTTTACAATTCATTGATATACAATCATTTGATGACCATAAAATACACTTAAACGCTTCATATTAAAAGTAATAAGATGTATAATAACACCCTCAAACGAAATTAGCCTATTCCAGATACATTTGCACTGTCATTTTTCAAAAAGTTATACCAAGGGCTTGTAACACCATCCGCGGTTTGATTTTATGTCGATACACTCAAAATCATATCAATATACTAGAACCCGACAATTGCCTTCCATAAACATACCCAATCGGTAAAACAAACCTTCGGCGTCAACCCAAACAAAACCGATCCTTATCCGGAACAGGCATATCTACTGACATAAAAAACGGCGTGTCGCACACTAATGATCTATCCTGGAAAAAACGGGGCATGTTGACCCCTGTCATACATTAAAATTCAAGCTTCGACCCGACTATTGACATCATCATCCACAATGAAAAACACATTTTTTTTCAATCAACCGGCTATAAATGACTTTCAGAAAAAAAGTGTGTTAGGAGGATCGGTCAGGATATCGACATTCACATTCTTACCGATGAGCTTCATGCTTCGCACATCAGCCACATTCACCGGCACCAACATGATGCTATCCTCATTCTCATAGAATTCATTCACTTCCTTCAAGGTCTCATGGATCTGGTTGAATTTCGGATGACTGGTGCAGGCCATGAAGACAGACTTCTGGATGCGAATGCAACCCTGTGTCTTCAAATACTTGGCAACCAGTCGCCTGACCTTGTTGTCTGTGATGTCGTACATGATGAGATAATTCATATCCGTTGCGGTTGGCGTACGATGACGAAATATGCCCAGCAGCGTGCGAATGCGTTCGGGCAATGAAGGCATTGGCTCATCCTCATCTTCCGGTTCCATGACCTGCGATGGAGGCAATGCCTTGTTGATACCGGCCTTGCGCAGCCGAGCCAACTGTTCTGCGAGTGTCAGCGTGATGCGCCGGGGCCTTGCCATGATGTGGTTTTTATAGCAGGCCAGGCATCAAAGTACAATTGGATCGCCTCCCTGCCAAGTCCGGCAAGTTCCGGGTCACTGCCTGTCTTGGTGGTGGGCACTGCCCGGAAACCTCCCTTGCCATAAAACAAGTTCACTTCCGCCCAAAGCTTCCCTGCCACGAGTTTCAACTGGCGGCCGTATTGTATGGGGCGATGCTCTGCCAACAGGATGTCCATTTGCGCCAATGCCTCCGCTAATCCGGGTATGGCTTCAGACAACGCTTCGGGTTGTATGTAATGCTTCTCCGGTCGCCGCTGCTGCAGGGATGGCAGCAGTTTCGCACGAATGGAATCAAGCACACCCCCTTTTACCGTCAGCGCCCCGGATGCCGGCAAACCGGCGTCCATCTGCTCCTCCCCATCGGCATTACGCAACCGCGATATGGATTTTTCTGCCGTTTGTATTGCGGAGATGTCATCGACACGGACGAATTCCAATGCATCCACCGTCATCGAGTCAGGATCATAATGCGCCGCCGGATCGAAACTCATGAAACAACAACGGCTAACGTCGTGTGTCACCATATCCACACGCCCACCCAGGTCATGTCGCTTTGCGAAGTCTGCCGCAAAGATTCGGTAGAAGGTACTGTAGTACCCCGCATCCGTCATGCGCTCCTTGAGTCGAAAGAGGAGTTTTAACCCGTCATTGCCCGGACTGGTGAACATGAGCTGGATCCTACCATCCTTGGCCAGGGATGACTTCAGTTCTTCTGGATGCCTGCCGATCAGCCCCAGCTTGTCGATGTCAAGGATGAAGCATTCCGCATAAGCGAAATGCTGCCGATTCCTTGTCGCGGGACTGAATAAAGCACTTACCAGATAAGGGAGCGAGGTCTTTGCTCGCCTGTATGCCTCCGGGTCCACGGAGCGCAGGGCCCTCAATTGACGTATCTTATCGGCGACGATGCCGTGTGGATCGATCAGCCCCTTGTACACACGAACCACATCGACTGGATGCAGCGGATCATTTGGTTTTGTCACTTGCTTGCCTGCCATCAACATATCGGTAGGTTTTGTCGGTTGGTCAGGATTTAATTGCA
>CAJBPC010000626.1 GCA_903957405.1 uncultured bacterium
ACCTGCAACCCCGGCAGCGGCCTGCCCACGGATCCGACGCGGTTCGCACCTTCCTTGTTGAAATGCGCATAGACACTGTCTTCCGTCATGCCATAGGCCTGATAGATCGTGATGCCCAGCCGCTCATACCAATGCAGCAGTTCGGCGGATATCGGCGCAGCGGCACTCAGGATGATGCCCGCCCTCGACAACCCAAGCTTCCTGCGGATGGCTTTGCGGACCAGCCCGCCAATGACCGGAAGGCCGAGCAGCATGTCGAGGCGGCGCTGCGGGAACCGGTTCAAAATATTCTCCCGGAACTTCGTCCAGATCCTGGGCACTGCGAAGAACGCATCGGGCTGGACGGATTCAAGGTCCCTTGCGAAGGTCTTCAGGGATTCGGAAAACGAGGCCGTCCCGCAGTTGAACAGCACATTCATCTCCACCGCTAGCCTTTCGGCGACATGACTCAGCGGCAGATACGAGAACATGGAAGGATGGAAGGGCGCCTTCAGCACCGGCGCCACCTGACGGAATACGATATCGAAAGTGCGGGCCTTGTGGACCACGCCCTTGGGCCGGCCGGTAGTGCCCGAGGTGTAGACGATCGTAAGGGTTGCGTCGCCGTCCCACCGGTGCACATCCTTCAGCGGTGTGTGCGTTTCAATGATCCGCTCCCAGCTGTTTTTTTCGGTTATGCCATACTGTGAGCATCCGATCCTTATGACGGATGAAGGGATGCCCTTCTCCTGCTCCTCGTAGTTGTCGAGTTTGCCGACGATGATGGCCTGCGTGTCGCTATGCGTCAGGATCCCGTTGATGGTAGCGGCGGTGAGGGTAGGGTATAGCGGTATGGATACGCATCCCGCCATCATGATGGCGATGTCGGCCATGATCCAGTAGGCGCAGTTCTTCGAGAGGATCGCCACATGCGAACCCGGATGCAGGTTGCTTTCTGTCAGTGCCGTTGCCATCCTGCGGCATTCATCACCGGCTTCAGACCATGTCCATGTCCTCCAATGCCCGTTTATCGGCTGCCGGAGGAATACGCGCGATGGCTGTTCCCTTTCCCATCTCAGGAAATGGTCCAATGGGGTCATGATCTGTGTTGTCATGGCTGGATTTATATTTATTTCATGCGGATGGCATCATAGTCGGATGTCTTCAAGCCCGGCCCCGAGCAGTTTTCTCGCGATCTTATCGAGCGATTCCTGGGTACCCTTGAAATGCATTGTCCGGTGCATATGCCTCATGCTCTTGCCCGGGGCGAGGGCCGCGGCGGGAGAGGAGCTTTCGATCTCATAGAACTTCCCCATCTGTTCGCCGTCTGCAGGGCCATCGTTGTAAGCATTCACCGCATCCCCGTCGAAAGGGTCATCCTGCATCTTCCAAAGGGAATTCACATAGGCCTTCCCCGCCTCCGGCATGCTGTACTGCGCAATGGTGAGTATGCCCCGGCGCGCATCATAGCTCCCGGCCACGGGAAGCGCACGCCTGGGCGACAGGCCGATCTTGCTGCGGTGATTCCCGTCGGCCTTCATCCGGATCAATCCGTTCGACACGCGCAACCTGTCTGCCGGGACCTTGCCGAAATAATCATCCGTCACGATCTTACCCAAAGCGATGCTGTCGCCCTGACGGTATGGGATCGCGATGGTGTTGTCATCTCCGGCCTGCAGCATGCTGAGGATCCAGATGGAGAGCATGCCGGTCTCCCTGTTCCAATCCCTTGCCCCGGTATTGGTGATCGTATTCTCGGATGAGAACCCGACCCACTTGATGTCTGCACCGAGATCTCCCACAATGCCTTGAATGGCATCTTCATCCATGATGCGGATGCTGCGGTCGACCTGCAGATCGAAGCTTGTGCCGGAATGATTCACCAACTGCATCTTTTTTGTGAAG
>CAJBPC010000627.1 GCA_903957405.1 uncultured bacterium
GAGCCTGTTATCGTTCATAGGTAAGGGTTCCGGAAAGCTGGATCGCTCTGCTGTTTTGATCGAGCATTTATGGCCCAATCCGGATATCCCGTCGAGTGAGGGTATTCGGACAGCGCGATGGAAGTATTTCCGATATCGGTTTATTAAAGCGCCGGAGGAACTGTATGATCTGAAGCATGATCCGCTGGAAACGAACAATCTGGCAGGGGGGAAAAAGTATGAGCGGATTCTGGAGCATCTAAGAAAACAGGCAGATGAATTATCGGCAAAATATACACGTGAAAAATTGATTGCTGATGATCCGTTTATGAAAGCAAAGAATTTCTGACGAGGAGTTCCGCAGTAGGCGGATCATACCCAAAACAGCGAATATGCATAGGCATATGGCGAATGCCCTGTTTATGCGCTCCTTGTTTTTTTCTCTTTCCTTTGATGTTCCGGACGATCGGATTTTTCGTGTATATATATCCAAATCGGGTAGTGATGCGCATCCCGGAACGATGAAAGCGCCTCTGGCCAGTTTTCAAGCAGCGCAGCAGCGGGTTCGGACTATCCGCAAGTCTTTCCCGGATGTTTCTGTCGAAATGGTCGTGCGGGGAGGGGTGTATTTTCTGGAGCAGACCATTGAATTCACGGCGGAGGATTCCGGTACGCCAACGGCTCCGGTGGTGTGTAAAGCTGCGGATGGAGAGAAGGTCATCCTGAGTGTTGGGCGAAGGATCAAAGGGCTCTGGCGGAAGGATAAGAACGGTATTTGGTTCGCTGATGTACCTGAAGCAAAGGGATGGAAGCAGGACGTATCGGTTCCTGAGCATTATCATCAGAAGCCGGGACTACCATGGAAATTTCGGGAGTTGTATGTGAATGGAAAGCGAGCCACTCGGGCGAGGTATCCGAATGAATCTGCCACTAACCCGTTCATGTATGCGGTTGCCTCTGCCGTTGATAAAGTACACTTGCCTGCCGGCTCCGTTAAAGCCAGTTGGGTTGATGAAGCGGATGCTCAGATCAATCTGGTACCGCACTGGCGTTTTTTCAACCAGTGGAACGATGTGGTGATCTGCGATGCCGGCGATATGGAGATCAAGCCGATCATGGGAACTGGAACCTGGTCATTGAAAATAGCCTGGCTTCCAAGACCCGGATCCAGCCGTTTATGCCGGTGGAGATCGGCATCAAGGGTACGGCGACCCATATCATAGCCGATGGGGTGGGTCTCATTCGGCAACAATGTATGAAAACAGTATATCATTAGCAAAACGATCTGCCAACATGAAAAAAGCCCTTCTCGCGCTCTCGCTGCTGTTGTTTATCTTTTCTTCCGGGCATGCTGCGTCTCCTATTGCACTTACCTGTGAATTCATATCCAGGCCGTTGGGCGTAGAGACTACCATGTTGCGTTTCAACTGGGCCTATGGCCATAGTGCCGGGAATGTAATGCAGAAAGGCTTCCGCATCCTGATCGCCAGTTCGGCGGCGAAACTGGCAGCCGGCCAGGCGGATGTATATGATTCGGGTTTGCGTACAACGGAAAAACAGGGCTTGGAGGTAAGCCTCCCTATGCTGGCATCGTACACCCGTTATTACTGGATGGTGCATTCTTTTGGAGAGGGGGATCAGATAGGTACCGCATCAACAACAGCGTGGTTTGAAACGGCGAAGCTCCAGGGAAAAGAATCGTGGAAGGCAAAATGGATCACGGATGGCAATGATAAGGAATTCCGACCGGCACCGTTATTCCGCAAAACATTCTCGCTGAAGGCAAAGCCGGTATCCGCCCGCGTATATATTTCGGGGTTGGGTTATTGTACGTTTTTCCTGAACGGGAAAAAGGCCGGAGTGGGGACGTTAGATCCCGGTTATACCGATTTCTCCAAGCGCGTTTTGTATATGAGTTACGATGTAACCGATCAGCTTCGTAAGGGAGCAAATGCGCTGGCTGCTGAATTGGGCAATGGCTGGTTCAACAATCAGACGCCTACGGTGTGGAATTACAACCTGGCTCCCTGGCGTGCCCGGCCGCAACTGATCTGCGAGGTACACGTGCGCTATGCCGATGGCAGTAAAGAGGTCATTCTAAGCGATGAGAGCTGGAAAACATCGGCCAGTGCGCTGGTGTATAACAATCTTTATGTGGGTTCCACGTATGATGCCCGACTCGAACAGAAGGGATGGAATGCCGCTGCATTTGTTGATTCGAAATGGAAGCAGGTCGTCGTTACAAAATCTCCCGCTCCATTGATCCAGTCGCAGATGATGCCCGAGATCGGCATATCCCGAACGATCAAACCCATATGGGTGAAGCAGTTTTTGCCGGATACGTATTTGTACAATCTGGGGGAGAATGTGGCCGGTGTGGTTAGCTTGAAGGTAAAAGGAAAGGCAGGTACGAAGGTTACGATGCGATATGCAGAGCGTCTGACAAAAGAGGGAGCGTTGGATCAGAGCAATATCAACATGCATCTTCGGGGCGTGCTGCCGAATGAAAAGGTTATCCAGCGGGATGAATATATTTTGAAGGGCGATGGGTGGGAAACGTTTACGCCGCCGTACACGTATCATGGATTCCAGTATGTGGAGGTTCTTCCGGATGCGCCGCTGGAACTGAATCTCAGCAGTGTGGAAGGGGTGGTGCTGCATTCGCTGGTAACACCGATTGGGGAGTTTGAATGTTCGAATGAATTGCTGAACCAGATCTATGCGAATTGCAGACGTTCTTATCTGGCCAATCTGTATGGTATTCCTACGGATTGTCCGCATAGGGAGAAGAATGGCTGGATGGCCGATGGGCATATGGTTCAGGAAGCAGGCATGTTGAATTATAACAGTCGAAATATCTACGAAAAATGGGTGAATGACATGGTGGATGCCCAGGAGCCGAATGGCGATGTGCCGGGTGTGGTACCTACATCGTGGAACTGGGATTCTGATTGGGCCGGACCGATTTGGGATGCAGCGATTTTCATCGTACCGGATCTGTTGTACAAGTATTACGGAGATACACGGTCGTACGCGGCTATTTATGAAACCTGTAAGACTTATCTCCGGTATGCGGAGACGATTAAAGATACCCGCGGGTTACTAACCAAAGGGTTAGGCGACTGGCTGTATTATAAAGCGGTTACGCCTGTTGATTTCATGACCTCCTGTTATTTGTACCAGGACTATATGACCATGGCGAAGATGAGCCGGTTGTTGAATAAAGGGGAAGAATCTTTTTATACGGCTAAGGCAGATACGCTGAAAGGCATGATCAATCGATATTTTTTTCATGCGGATAGTGCGTATTATGCCAACAAAACACAGCTGTCTTATGCGCTACCGCTGCATATGGGCATTGTTCCGAAGGAATATGTGCTAAAGGTTGCGGAGCAGTTGGCGCAATCAGTTCGCCGGAACGATCACAGTTTGGATTTCGGATTCATCGGCAGTGCGGTGGTGCCTCAGGTGCTATCTGATTATGGCTATCATGAGGAGATGTACCGGATGGCTACGAAGACCACGATGCCATCGTATGGATACTGGATCAAGGAATGGAATGCGACATCCTTATTTGAGACATGGGATGTGAACAAGAATATCGGGGATGCCTCGCTCAATCATCCGTCTATGGGTAGTATAAGTGGCTGGATGATGAAGACGCTGGCGGGTATCAATATCGCGCCGGATGCGGTGGCTTTTGAGAAGATACTCATCAATCCCGCTTTTATCAAGGATTTGAATTTTGTGAAGGCCGCGCACCAGTCGGCCCGCGGAAAAATAGTTTGCGAATGGCGACGCTCTGGATCCGATATAACCTTGACCGTTACCGTTCCGGCCAATAGTAAGGCCGTGATTGTGCTGCCGGGTGAGCAGAAGGAAGTGGGGGGAGGTATGCACACGTTTCGGGTGAGGGGGTGAGCGGAGGTTTTTAACATGAATACGATCAGATCAGGCTGAGAAATCTGGTACAGGAATTGGTTGTTTTTTGAGGCAGGAATTTGTCAAAAGTTGCATATTTTTTTGACATTCATTGTGTAGAGAGAGCTTAAAGTGAGAGTGGTATCAATAGCATTGTAACCGTCAGAACAAGACCATATTGTGCAGCTGAAGGCCACCCATGAACGTTGCATGAAAATTAAGTTCATGTCAAAACGGTTGCGATCACGCGAAAAGATGTTCAACCCATGACCATC
>CAJBPC010000628.1 GCA_903957405.1 uncultured bacterium
ATGTTATCAATCAGGTATGCAGTCATCACATCGTCCGACATCGTTAATCCTGGGTTTTCCCCACCATGTCATCAACCAGGTCCTGATCCCGCAATAAGGATCGGTTCCCAATAAAAAACCAGCGTTTTGCAATACAACGCTGGTTTTTTTATGTTTCACCCCGTCTGGTGATCAGACGTTGAACCTGAAATGCATGATGTCGCCGTCATCCACCAGATAATCCTTGCCCTGGACAGCCAGTTTTCCCGCATCCCTGCAGGCCGCCTCCGACCCCAATGCGATGAAATCCGCATATCGGATGACCTCCGCGCGAATGAAGCCTTTTTCGAAATCAGAATGGATCACGCCGGCCGCTTGCGGCGCCAGCATACCCTTGGTGATCGTCCAGGCCCTGACTTCCTGAACCCCCGCCGTGAAATATGTGGCCAGGTTCAGCAGGCGATACGTCGACTTGATAAGGCGCGTCACGCCGCTTTCGGATAATCCCAGATCCTCCAGGAACATCTTTCGGTCGTCGTAGCTCTCCATGACCGCGATCTCACTTTCAATGGCGGCACTCACATAGAGGATCTCTGCATGCTCCGCACTCACCGCTTCCCGAACCGCTTTGGTATGTTTATTGCCGCTCACAACACTTTTTTCATCGACATTGCACACATAAACGACCGGCTTCATCGTCAGTAGGAACATGTCGCGAACGTACTTTTCCTCGTCTTCTTTCGAGAGTTCCATCGCCCGTGCATTTTTCCCCTGTTCGAGATGCGCTTTCATGGCCAGAAGGATCTCGAGGCACATCAAGACATCCCGGTCTCCCGTTTTGGTGAGTTTTTCGGTGCGGGAGATCTTTTTCTCCACACTCTCCAGATCTTTAAGTTGCAGCTCGGTGTCGATGATCTCCTTGTCCCGAACCGGGTCGACAGATCCGTCGACATGAATCACATTGTCATCATCAAAACAACGCAGCACATGGATGATGGCATCCGTACTCCGGATGTTTCCCAGGAACTGGTTCCCGAGACCCTCACCCTTGCTGGCGCCTTTGACCAATCCTGCGATGTCGACGATCTCCACTGTCGTCGGTACCACCCGGTTCGGCTTCACCAGCTTCTCCAGATTGATCAGCCGTTCGTCAGGAACCGTGATGACGCCGATGTTCGGCTCGATGGTGCAGAATGGAAAATTGGCCGCCTGGGCCTTTGCACTGCTGAGTGCGTTGAATAACGTCGATTTGCCGACGTTTGGGAGTCCTACAATGCCCGCCTGTAATGCCATGTATCCGGTTTGTTATGATGAATTGTGATTGCTCAGCCTTCGATCCGTATCTTCCCTGCCTGGACCTGAAAGGCAGACGCCACCGATATCCTGGGCCAGGCCGACTTTCGCCGAACGGTGACCATAAGACCATACTGGGACGGATTTCGCGCTGCAAAGATAGTCCATGAACCCTGATCAATCGGTAAGATTTGTTTTGGCGATGTGCCAAAAAAACTGAACTTGAATGCGAAACCCTCGTACATGATACTGAATTACATCTGGCTGGCGTTTTTTCTCATATCGTTCACGATCGCATTCGTGCAGTGGCTCCTGACCGGGGATGCCCAGATCTTCAAAACGATCGTGGATGGCATCTTCAAATCCGCGGGTGACAGTGTCGACCTGTCCTTCAAGCTCATCGGCATCATGACCCTCTTCCTCGGCTTCATGAATATCGGAGAGAAAGCCGGGGCGATCCGATTCCTTTCCCGCATTGTAGGCCCGTTCTTCGGAAGACTCTTCCCGGAAGTGCCGGCGAAACATCCCGCCATGGGGCATATGATGATGAATTTCTCCGCAAACCTGCTCGGACTTGACAATGCAGCGACACCTTTTGGGCTCAAAGCCATGCAGAGCCTGCAGGAACTGAATCCCAACAAGGAGACCGCCTCCAATGCACAGATCATGTTCCTCGTGCTGCATGCCTCCGGCCTGACGCTCATACCCGTCAGCATCATCGCGATGCGTGCCGCTGTGCAGCCGCCTGCAGCCAACCCGACCGATATTTTCATCCCCTGCATGATCGCCACTTTCGCGGCAACCGTGGCCGCACTCACCATCGTATCCATCCGGCAACGCATCAACCTGCTGCAGCCCGTCATCCTGGGATGGCTGCTGGGCATCTCCGCACTCATTGGTCTGCTCATCTGGTATCTGAAGACTTTCATCGACCAGGCCGGCATCGAGCGGTTCTCCACGATCCTCAGCAACGGATTGATCATACTCATCTTCATGGTATTCCTGCTGGGCGGACTCGTCAGGAAGGTCAATGTGTTCGAAGCTTTCATAGAAGGGGCGAAGGGCGGATTCGACATCGCCATCCGCATCATACCCTACCTCGTCGCCATGCTCGTCGCCATCAGTGTCCTGCGCAATTCCGGGGCCTTCGAGCTGCTCATCAACGGCCTCGGCAGCCTCTTCACCTCGATGGGGCTCCGGACGGATTTCGTAACGGCGCTTCCCACGGCCATCATGAAACCCCTCAGCGGCAGCGGATCTAGGGCGATGATGGTCGATACCATGACGAAATACGGTGCGGATTCCTTTCCGGGACGGCTGTCCGCCATATTCCAGGGGTCCAGCGACACGACTTTTTACGTCGTGGCAGTCTATTTCGGTTCCGTTTCGATCAAGAATACCCGATACTCCATACCTTCGATGCTGCTCGCCGACCTGGTGGGGATCATCACCGCCATCGGTATCGCATACCTATTTTTCGGATCAACACTGACCACATGATCAATACCAAAACATGGAAGGGGAATACCCGATCCGCACGGCAGGCCTATTGTCTGCTCTTCATACTGGCCATCTCGGTCTCCTGCGGACGGCAAGGCGGCAGCGAAGCGTCGGACTTGGAGCCAAATGCCTGGTCGCCGCTCCGCTATCATGAAGATGACACCCTAGCCCTGGGCGCCTCCGATGC